>DASWCA010000221.1:0-5743 GCA_036390355.1 Acidobacteriaceae bacterium | reverse complement strand
GACTTGGTGATGGCCGGCCCGGATCCGCAAAACTGGCGGCCCGAGCTCGAACGTGCAGCCGAAACCACCGGCGTCGCAGCGCGAATCCACTGGCCGGGAATGCTTACCGGACCGGCGAAGTGGGGAGCATTTCGTGCAGCGGAGGTGTTCGTGCTGCCATCCCACCAGGAGAACTTTGGCATCGCCGTCGCCGAGGCCCTGGCGTGCGCAACGCCCGTGCTGCTGTCGGAAAAGGTAAATATTGCGGCAGAGATCGCCTCCAGCGGCGCGGGGCTGATGGAGCCCGACACAGCCGCCGGAACCGAGCGTCTGCTGCAACGCTGGATCGAGTTGCCCGCCGCGGAAAAAACCGCGATGGCAGCCCGTGCCCTCGAATGTTTCCAACAACGCTACGATATGCGCGAGAATGCAAAGACAATCGTGCGGCTGTTTGAGAAGAGCGCCGGATAGAAGCGGCAGAGGCGAAATGGCAAAGGAAGCACACTACAACGCGGCCGAACGCATTCCCGCGGAGACGGCCGCCGATCCATATTTGCGCCCGGCATTTACCGCGAGCGATCGCGCGCGCAGAATGACCTGGAACATCTGCCGTGCTCTGCTCTTCCGTCCATCCCCCCGGCCGATGCACGCCTGGCGAGCCTTCCTTTTGCGATGCTTTGGCGCGACGCTCGGGCCGGGATGCCACTTCTATCCCGCGTCCAGGGTTTGGGCGCCGTGGAACCTCGTTTGCGAGGATTACGTGACGGCTGCGGATGGCGCGGACATCTACAACCCCGCGCCGGTGCGGTTCGGCTCCCACGCAATCCTTTCGCAGGACGCGTTTGTCTGCGGCGCAACCCACGACTACGACGATCCACGCTTCCCCCTGCTGGCCTATGCAATGGACTTTGGCGCCTATTCATGGGTGTGCGCGCGGGCGTCCGTCGCTCCCGGCGTGAGCATCGGCGAAGGCGCTGTGCTGGGGCTGGGATCGGTCGCCACCCGCGACCTTGAGCCATGGGGAGTCTACGCCGGCGTACCCGCAGTCAAGGTGAAGGAACGCAAGCGGCCGGAACCGGTAGTTCGTTAGCTCTGAGGCTTTGCTTCAGTTAGCCGCGGAGTTTAGCAAGTAGGTCTGTAGGATGGACGGGCTTAGCGAGAATCTCAAACTCATGCCCCTCAAGCCGCGCTTTCTCAAGCAGATCGGCAGTAGCCGCCTGACCCGAGAACAGCAGAATCTTGCAGTTCGGCATCCTCTGCCGCGTGGCGATCGCCGCCTCGATACCCGTCATTCCGGTCATGATGACGTCGGAGATGAGCATATCCGGCTGGAAGCTGTCCAGCGATTCGAGCGCCTTCTCGCCGCTGTACACGGCGCGCGCTTCAAAGCCCGCCTGATTCAGAATGATGGCAAGCGTGTTGGCAATAACTTGTTCGTCGTCGGCTACGAGCACCCTGGGTTTTGACGGAGTTGCGGCTTGCTCTTCAGACATGCGGAGATTCCCCAAATAAAGATATTGAGAAAAGTGTGCGGGTTGGTGCTCATCGGGCCCGACAACTCATTCCTGGCGTACCTGATAATGATACGCTGAGCGCAGAGAAGGATGCCCGGAGACGGCAATATTCCTTTTCCATGCTGACCCCGAAGTCCAAAAAAAAGAAGAACCTAAGCCGCACAACTGCATCCGTGCCGAATAAGCCCGCCCGCTCCCAGCCTCGCCAAAATGCTAATCTAACCCCATGAAGTTTGGCGTTCTCGTTTTTCCCGGTTCAAACTGCGACCACGATACGCATCACGTCCTCGGCGGCGTGATGGGCCAGCCAGTGACCTATCTCTGGCATGAATCCCACTCCCTCGAAGGCTGCGACGCAATCCTCGTGCCCGGCGGCTTCGCCTACGGAGACTACCTGCGCACCGGCGCCATCGCTCGCTTCGCTCCAATTATGCAGAGTGTGCAGCGTTTCGCCGCCTCGGGTGGCCTGGTGATGGGCATCTGCAACGGCTTCCAGATCCTGTGCGAGGCAGGGCTGCTGCCCGGCGCGCTGATGCGCAACGCAGGGCAGCGATACATCTGCCGCCAACTCCACCTGCGTGCGGAGACGGATGTCTCACCCTTCACCAGCGGCCTCACCCGCGGCCAGGTTCTTCGCATGCCCATCGGCCACATGGAGGGCAACTATTTTTGCGACTCCGCCACCCTGGACACGTTGAGGCGCGACGACCGCATCGCTTTCCGCTATGCCACCGCGGCGGGCGAGATCACCGCCGAGGCCAACCCCAACGGCTCACTCGAGAACATTGCGGGCGTGCTCAACGAGGGCCGCAACGTACTCGGCATGATGCCCCATCCCGACCGCTCCAGTGAAGCAATGCTCGGGTCGTCCGACGGACTTCTGCTGTTCCAGTCGATCGCGCGCAGCCTGGCCACGGTCTAAACCCGGCCATCGGCTGCTCATACCTCGCTCTTCAACGGACAACTGAGAACTGACCACCGACAACTTCCCCGGTGTTAGTCTTGCGGTGCAATGGTAGACATACATCATCATCTTCTTCCCGGTCTGGACGACGGCTCCAACAGTATGGAGACCTCCGTCGCCATGGCCCGGCTCGCGGTCGCTGAAGGCATTACGCACGTCGTCTGCTCGCCTCATGCGAACGCCAACTACGACTTCAATCCTCTGGTGAATGCGGCGAAGACGGAGGACCTTCGTGTCCGCCTCGCGGAACAGAAGATCCCTCTGACGCTGGGCAGCGGATGCGACTTCCACCTCTCTTTCGACAATGTGAAGCGAGCGCAGGCCGACCCCGCGCGATTCAGCATCAACGCGCTGGGCTATCTGCTGGTGGAGGTGCCGGACTACGGCCTCCCGCCCGGGCTCACCGAGACTTTTTACGAGTTGCAGCTCGCCGGGCTGACGCCGATCCTCACCCACCCGGAACGCAACCCGACGCTGCAGAACGATCCCACCCGGCTGGCCGACTGGCTTCGCGGAGGGGTGCTCATCCAGGTCACGGCGGACTCGCTGACCGGGCACAAGGGCAGGAACGCCGAGCGCATGGCCCACGATCTGCTCGAGAAGCGGTGGGTCCATTTCCTGGCCACCGACGCCCACAACACCACCTCTCGCCCGCCCCGGATGCGCGCCGCGCACGACCTCGTCGCCAGCAAGTACGGTGCCAGTTACGCACACGCCCTATGCGTCGTCAATCCGCTCGCCGCCTTCCTGGGCAAGCAATTCGAGGTGGAAGAAGAGCCTCATGGACTCTTCGAAGAAGTCAAAGAGCCGAACTGGTGGCAGCGAATCGCGGCAGCCTTGAGTCGCCGCTAAGGTCAGCAAAAATCCCCTTTAGCCTTTCGGAGTAGCAGCGGGCTTCAGCCCGCGGTAATGGCCTGGGATTAATCCGGGCTTTAGCCCTGGGCCTTTCGCTGTTTCGGCGGCATGTCCTCTGCGTTGGGGCCGCCGCGCCGCAAGCCAGTTACAGTCCCAACCCGCCATCCACCGCCACCAACTGCCCCGTAATGAAGTGCGGCCCGGTCGCGAAGAAGAGCACCGCCGCCGCAACATCCTCAGCGGTGCCATTCCGCTGCATCGGCGTGCGCTCGGCGAAATGCACGTATGCCTCGCCCACTTCGCCCTGCACGATCATCCCGGGCGCGACGCAGTTCACGCTGATCTCGGGAGCCCAGGCTTTCGCCATCGTCTGCGAGAGCATGTGCAACGCGGCCTTCGACGTGCAGTAGTGAGCATGCGTCGCCCACGCGTGCGTCCCGCCAAGCGAACCGATGTTGATGATGCGGCCGGTCGCCGCTCGCAGGTAAGGATAAGCGGCCTGAGCCACAAGGAATGGGGCGCGCGCGTTCGTCGCGAACATGTTGTCCCACTGCTCCACCGAAATGCTCTCCAGGGCAGCCGACTCGAACACGCCCGCATTGTTAACCAGGATATCGAGACGCCCGAACTCCTCCACCACGGCCGCAACCGTTTCGCGAATGCTCTCGGGATCGTTGAGGTCGGTGCGGACCGCCAGCGCGCCCACATCGAACGTCGAAAGGTCGCGAACAGTCTCCTCAGCCTCGGACTGCGAGCCGCGATAGGTGATCGCCACGTTTGCGCCATTCACCGCCAGCGCCGTCGCTATACCCCGCCCTATGCGCTTGGCCGCGCCGGTCACGAGCGCAACTTTGCCTGCAAGCGGTCTGGCCATACTCTGCACTTCGTTCGTATCGGGATCGGTCATCGCGAGCCGCTACTGCTGCGGCTTACTGCCGGTGGACGATGAGTCCGGCGTGGTCGATGGCGTGGTAGACGGTTTGGCGGAAGTCGTACGCTTCGGCCGGATCGGCTCCTGCACCCCCGGCGCGCGCTCGGACTCCTTGTCGTGGTTATCGACGTACGTGGAAATCTGTGCCCGCGGCCGGACCATCGAAATGACGATCTCCCGGCTCGGCTCAGTGACCAGATAGTCTTCGGCGTACGTAGAGAAGCCGTCCGCGAGCACCTGGATACGCACCGAGCTGCCGGTCGGAATCACGTCGATGGACACCTTGCCGTCCTGATGCGTCTTCACCTCAAGGTTGCCCTCATCATGGCCATCCTTGACCGGATGAAAGATCACGTGGGCGCCGTCGATCGGCTTCTTGTTGAAGCCCTTCAACACCGTCACTTCGATGTGCGAGGTCTCCGGCGGGGCCTTGTACTTGCGGCCATGCTGCTCCGGCTTGGGGTTGTCCGCATCCTGGGCGCGAACCTGCGTGGGAATAGCCCAGGCAAGCACTGCGAGCGACAGAGTGACACTGAAGAGGAAGGTGCGGCGGGAAGCATGACGGAACGGCATTCGCCCATTTTACGCCACTCCGCCCATCCTGAAAGCTTGTCATTTTGAAATGCTTGTCATTCTGACCCTGAGTGAAACTCTCACGGGAAGAAATCCCCGCATTTTTCCCGTTGCGCCGCCAAAGCCCACTCGCAACCTATTTCCACAAAGGAGCGGACCGAAGTCTCGGGACAGGGTTATCGTGCAAAGCCGCCATGGATTATACGCGCCGTAAATGTCAATGTTTGCACCCATGGAATCAAATATTTGCGAGGAGAATTTTTGGCATATCCTTGTAAACAAGCAACTTAATACCACCCCCCCCGGGGGGGGACCCACTGACCGCTGACCTCTGCAATTACTCTGGAGAAGCATGCCGCCCTTCCTCGAACTGGAAAACGTCAACATCGCCCGCGGGGAGAACACCGTCCTCCACGACATCAACCTCCGCGTCGAAGCCGGCGAGCACATCGCCATCCTCGGCCCCAACGGCTGCGGCAAGTCGACGCTGATCAAGACCATGACCTGCGAGTGCTATCCACTCGCCCTCGAAGGCACCCGCGTCAGCATCTTCGGACGCGAGCGCTGGGACCTGACCGAATTGAAGAAGCGCCTCGGCGTAGTCTCCCCCGAACTGCCCGGCAAGCCGACCCTGCGCACCTCCGGCCGCGACGCTGTCCTGACCGGATTCTTCTCCAGCTCGACGCTCTGGCCGAACCTCACCGTCACGCCCGAGATGCGAACCCGGGCCGAAGAAGTCCTGGAACTCGTCGGCGCAACCGCAATCGCCGATAAGCCAGTCGGCCAGATGTCGGCCGGAGAGCAGCGCCGAACCATGATCGGCCGCGCGCTGGTAGGTTCCGGCGCGGAAATGCTGCTCCTGGACGAGCCATCCAACGCGCTCGACCTCGCCGCTCAGCAGGACCTCCGCTCGATGCTCCGCGGCCT
>DASWCA010000220.1:0-2366 GCA_036390355.1 Acidobacteriaceae bacterium | reverse complement strand
TGGGTACGGAAAGATCCGCCTTTATGAGGCCGTCGCTCGACTCAGTGTGTCCGTTCCGGCCGCCGATCGCAGTCGCGGTCGCGGTGAAGAGGGGTTTGATCTTGTCCATGGGCTGGTCTCCTTTGCAGGTCGATGCGGGCTCTTGAATAAGTTAGCACTCGAGGAAACCCGGACCACAGCACGGTGCGGCGCAAATCGAGGAGCGAATGCTTGTCACCAGCAATCCAGCGGCTGTTCGCCCCCCCCGCTAGGTCTGCTTTACCCTCAGGATCGGATTATCGCGCTGCTCTTCCCGACAGCAGCTTGCCAGGAGCAGACATCGACAGGTGCGAACACCGGCGCCGCTCAGATTGAGCACAAATCGATCGCAGAACTCATCACCGGACGCATCGGCACGCGGCCACTATGTTTCAAGGAGCGTGCCAAGTTCGTCAGTCCATCGTTTCTCGTAATCCGCATCCTGCTGAAGTCCGAGCTTCAACACAGCCTGGACTCGCCGCTGCGTTTCGGGCCACGTCAGCGCGGTCTCAAAGGAGGTGATGGCGTCGAGGAGCCGGTCCGTGGACGGCAACGAAACCTGGTTGACGAGACTCTTCGCGGCGGCGATGGCGCGCCGATCGAAGGAGGCAATTCGGCGCGCGAGCGCATCGACGAAGCCGTCCAGCTCGGAGTCTGGGAGCGCCCGGTTGACATATCCGTACCGTTCCGCGGTGTCGCCGTCGAAGTCGTTCGCGCCGAGAATGATTTCGAGCGCGCGGCCGCGGCCGACCAGATGTGGGAGGCGTTCGGTGCCGCCGCCGCCGGGATGCACGCCTACCCCGACTTCGGGTTGCCCGAGTCGCGTGTTTTCACGCGACGCGAAACGCATGTCACAGGCGAGGACGAACTCGCTACTGCCGCCGCGTACGCAGCCTCGGATCTTTGCGATACTGACCACCGGGGACTTTGTGAGACGCACGAACGTATCCATCAGAATCGGGAGGCCGGAAGGCCCGACGGCTGTCGTGATGTTCCCCGTCTTGCCGGTCAAATCAAAATGGGCGAGATAGAAGTCGGGAATCGCGCTCTCGAACACGACGACGCGCAGCCTCTGACTGGCGTCCATCCGAAGAAGCAGATCCTGGAGGCCTCCAAAGATCGTCGCGTCCAGAATGTTGAAAGGCGGATAATCGAATACGACCCTCCAGTAGGCAGGCGTTTCCTCGATCACCCGGATGGGCGCTGCTGAATTAGCTTTAGCCATGGTCGCCCCCTCCTTGGACCTCGAATGAGCGGTTCGGCGACGTAATCTTCTTCTCTTCGTAGGACCGCATCCGTGCGAGCCCGGCATCGGAGACGCACAATTTCAAGAAAAGATTGCGTTCGAGCGCCAGCCCCTGTGCCAGCGGCATTTCGGTGGCATTGCGGACAAGACGCTTAACATAAGCAAGCGAATCGAGCGGGAATGACGACAGGCGACGCGCAAGCTCCATCGCATAATCGATAGCCTTCCCGTCGACAGTTACGTGCACGAAGCCCTTGCGTTCGGCTTCACGCGGCGTAAGGGCGACGCCCATGAGAATATGCATGAGTGCGGCTGCCGTTCCAATGGTGCGTGGCAGTCTTTGCGTGCCGCCGGCGCCGGGAAGCAATCCGAGGTTCACCTCCGGCAATCCCAACAGGTAGTCCCCGTCCTCAGCGACACGAAGATCGCAAGCCAGCGCGAACTCGAAAGCACCGGCCAGGGCCGTGCCGGATATGGCGGCGATCACCGGCTTCGGCATGCTCTCACACAGCGCCATCGCCTTGTCGAAGAATCCCCCGTTGTAGGTCGCGTTCTCGGGCCACTCGCGACCGGACGCCCGGAGGGACTCCGCGATCTTAATAAGCGATGGGATATCGAAGTGACGATTGAAATAACCCGGCGCGCCGCCGGTGATGATGACCACGCCAACGGCGGGATCGCCTGCCAAACCTTCCAGAGCTTCGGTCAGAACGTCCCCCATCTCGGCGTCGAAGTAGATGCGCTTTGCGCTGCCCAGCGTCACGACCGCGATTCCATCGGCTACGGTTGTCGTGAGAACGTCGGCGTTCATCGAGTCCTCCTGAGTTGCCACGAACTTGGTTGGTTGGAGGTCCGGCAGACCAACCGCCCTTCTGGCTGACTTCGTCGCTAAGCAAGCCTGGATCGACCTTTCCTTTCAGCCGTTTTGCGATGCTCTAAGCGACTGCCTCCAAAATCAGATTCGCCGTCTCCTGCGGCCGCGCCAACATAGCGACGTGGCTGGCGTGGACTTCAATCGTCTTCGCCTTCATCGTCTTCGCCATCGCTCGTTCGAGGCTCGGCTGAATCGCGCGGTCCTGATTGGCGACCAGGTACCAGCTCG
>DASWCA010000219.1:0-17579 GCA_036390355.1 Acidobacteriaceae bacterium | reverse complement strand
TACCCTTACCTACTGTCTGCACCCCGCTGCCGTTGCCGAACAGCTCGCCATTCAATTTGGCGAACTCAGCTTGATCGTCGGCGAGACTTGGCGTGTCGGTGGGCTTGGCTCCGGCTACTACAGCGCCATCCTGAACGAGCTTGTGGATGGCGCGGACGACCGGGAGCGACATGTGCTTGCTGTAGGGGTCGAGCACGAGCAGCCGGTAGCGCATACCGCTGGGAGTCGCAATCTGACCGTCGACAGCGCTGAGTTGATGAATCAAGCCGTCCGCGTTGATGTAGTCGAAGCCGTATCCGGCGGGGATGTCCGGAGCCTTATCCGCGAAGATCGCCGTGAGGTTCGAGTCTTCGCCGTAGAAGTAGAGGAGGTCCGCTGCGAACCGTCCCTGCTGTAACATGTAGCTGCTGCGCGCCAGGTAGTCTATCCAGGGACGCGCTTCTTCCGCCCATGTCTCGTTGCGGTTGAACCACTGGCCGTACGGCCCGAGCGTCAGGCCTGGGGCCTTGTCGAGCAACGGCTGGTGGGCCGATTCGTGGATGACGAAGCGATTGATGCCGTTCACCAACTCCTGGTCCGCGGTCGGCTTGAGCGTGGCCGGCGACCACTGCCATGAACTATCGCCCCGGGCTGTCATCGACTCCGCCGCCGCGAGGTTCTGGCCGTAAATGTGGGCGACCGATGCGGATTCGCGGTCGTCCGCGTCGTAGCGGTACATCTGCTTGTTGACGCCGGGTGTCTGCACCCACATGGCGCTCATCGGGATGTCGTCGAGCTTCTTCACTTCCATGCCGTCGGCGATGAAGGCGCGACCCGACTCGTGCGACTCGCCATAGTGGCCCATGCCGCGTTCCTTCAGCGAGGCCTGCACCTGGCCGTAGTGCTCGTCCGCAGTGAGGTCGGCGATGGTCTTGCGCAGATCCCAGAGAAACTGGTCGCTGGCCTTGGCGCTTTCAACGACGTGACCGGCCAAGACGGGTAGCCACGGATGCGGATCGTAGCCGCGCAGCCGGGTGAAATCGGCGATCATGCTGTCGGTCCAGTTTTGCGCACCGGCCTCCCAGCTATCGGTGATTACGTACCGAATGCCGCGTTTGCCCATGAAATCTGCGCCGACGGTCTCCTTGTAACTGTCGAGGTAGCCGTCCATGTAGTGCTTCACGTACTTCGCGTTCAGCTTGTCCACCTCGAGTCCCGTGGCTTCCTTCGTTGCTGGATGGTTCGTGATGCCCAGCAGTGAGTAGCCGATTCTGAGTACCACCCATCTGCCGGTGGGCGGCGTCCAGTCTAGCGTGCCATCGGGGTGGAACTTGCTGCTCAAGTCGATTACGTCTGTCTTTTTGATTGCGTCTGTCGATGCGACATCCGGCGTGGCGAAGCCGTAGAGATCGGGCATCTGGTTGAATGCGGCTTTCTCCTCGAATCGGTTTACCTGTGGATCGGAGTGCAGCACCAGTTTCGCAAGGGCGATGCCGGAAGGCGTGGGAGTCGCCGCTGCTGGAGTTCTCTGCGGCGCTGACTCGAAGGTCATACGGAAGTATTTCGCTGTCACCGGAGCAAAGGCGATTGTGTGTTCGGCGGAGCCGCCCTTTGGAATGACCGTGACAACACGGAAGCTGCTGCCGTCGTCGCTGGTCTCCAGGGATTCGCCTGAGTCTGGACTTCCTCCACGAGCGAAGTAGTCGTCATTGGGGCCGGCGGGACGACGCACGATCGTCACTGCACGAATCATTTGTGGCTGAGGAAATTCATATTGAATCCAGGCCTTCTCGCCCGTTGCGGCCTTGGGAAGGGCAGTCGTTGCTGCCAGATCGCCATCGGTGAGGAGTGCGGGGTCGATGCTTCCGCTGCTCGATGTAATCTTTGGTTGAGGCGTGGGATCCGCCGGTGCGCGGTATGCAACGACGGAACTGTCGGCGTAAAACTGTGGCTCCGTAAAGGTTGTGTTCGTGATGGGCAGATTCTGGAACGGCCCGGTATTCGAGGGAGGGTGGGCCAGCTTGCCGGTGAAGGGCTTGCCGCCTTCGACTACGGTTTCGCTCCAGACATACTTCTTCATCGCTTCCGGACCTGTGACCCAGGGACCGCCGCTTTCGCTCCACCCTGGCGAGCCGGCGATGGCTTCTTCCATGCCTAGTTGGTCGGCGAGGGTAGTTGCGTATTTGAAAGCGTCTTTCCACTCCGGAGTCATGTACGCGAGGCGCTTTTCCACGACCTGCGGCGTGGCAAGCGCGGCATCGAAGTTCTGAAATCCGCCCAGGCCGACGCGATGCATCCATTCCAGGTCGAGCTTGATGCCTTCTTTGCTGATGTTGCCGTTCATCCAGTGCCACCAGACCAGCGGACGCGCACTTTGCGGCGGATTCAGGAAGCCTGCCTTCAGCGCGTCTTCGGGGGCCTGCGCGGAGTTTGCGGCGCTTTGCGCCAGATTCGACTGGCCGGAGAGAGTGAGCAGGACGATGCCCACTGCTATTTTTCCCATTATCGAGGGCGGAATAGTTCTATCCTTCATTGTCATTTGCAATTCCTCTGCGGAAACCTTTTCTGGTGCTTCTTTCGCCAAGACGCGAATATATATCAGAGCGATCGTCATGTTCCATCGGGGTAGTGGGTCAGTTGGTAAGAACAACTACGGAGATTCTGACTCTTCGAGTCAGAATGACGCCGCAGAGGGTCCGACCTACCCCACCACCTTTCATCGGGATGCATTGACGATCGGCATTCATGCTCTATAGTCTTCGAGTTTCGTGGGCGGTGACATGGCGGATGATTTGA
Organism: Acidobacteriaceae bacterium; assembly: GCA_036390355.1. Taxonomy (GTDB): domain Bacteria; phylum Acidobacteriota; class Terriglobia; order Terriglobales; family Acidobacteriaceae; genus Edaphobacter. The sequence continues at coordinate 14,804 of DASWCA010000219.1, read as the reverse complement.
CGTTCGACAACAGGCTGGGATCGAAGTTGAACATGGACGCACCGCGAGCGAAGTCGAATCAAGAGGCCCTGATTGCATTGATGGCGGCGTTGCGCGCTGAAGAGGATTCAATTCGGCTTGGCGGCGGGGCAAAGGCCGCACAGGCGCAACACACAAAGGGGCGGTTAACGGTTCGGGAGCGGCTTAAATTGTTGCTCGATGAGGGAACGGAGCTCCTGGAACTGGGCCTGTGGGCGGCGCACGGAATGTACGGCGAGTATGGCGGCGCTCCCGGCGCGGGAGTCGTGACCGGACTGGGCCGCGTGTGCGGACGCTTGTGCATGATTGTGGCCAACGACGCTACGGTGAAGGCCGGCGCTTTCTTTCCGATGACCGCGAAGAAGGTGCTGCGCGCCCAGACCATTGCGCTTGAGAACCGCATTCCGACGATCTATCTGGTGGATTCTGCCGGCGTGTTTCTTCCGCTGCAGGAAGATGTTTTTCCAGACACCGATGATTTTGGGCGGGTCTTCCGGAATAACGCAGTAATGAGTTCGCTCGGGATTCCGCAGATCACCGCGATCATGGGCATGTGCGTTGCGGGAGGCGCGTACCTGCCGGTGATGACCGATACTGTGCTGATGACCGAGGGATCGGGTCTGTTTCTTGCCGGACCATCGCTGGTGCAGGCCGCGATTGGACAGGTGACGGGTCCGGAAGAACTTGGCGGTGCGGCGATGCACTCTGAGATTTCGGGGACGGTCGACTTCAAAGAGCCGAACGATGAGATGTGCCTGGCGCGCTTGCGTTCGCTAGTGGAGAAGATCGGCCAAAGACGGTTGTCAGTTGTCAGTGGTCAGTTATCAGTTGAGGGACAGGCCGAGGTGTTTTCGCGAGTTGAGTTCGATGCGGAGACGGATGCGCCGAGATTTGCGGCTGAGGATGTGTATGGGTTGATGAACCCGGCGCCAGGGGCAAGCAATGCGTATGACATGCGCGAGATCATTGCACGGATCGTGGACCGCAGCGAGTTCGATGAGTACAAGGCGGACTTCGGGCGGACCGTTCTCTGTGGCTATGCGCGAATTGCGGGTCGAGCAGTAGGGATTGTTGCCAATCAGAAGATGAACCAGACGCAGACTGTTGCGATGGGCCCGGCCGCTGGGATGAATCGCACTGAAGTTGGCGGAGTGATTTATACCGAAGGCGCACAGAAGGCTGCGCGCTTCGTCATGGATTGCAACCAGAACCTTGTGCCGCTGCTGTTTCTTCATGATGTCAATGGATTCATGGTGGGCAAGGATGCGGAGTGGTCGGGGATCATTCGCGCCGGAGCAAAGATGGTTTCGGCGGTGAGTACGAGCGTGGTGCCAAAGATCTCGGTGATCGTTGGAGGCAGCTTTGGCGCGGGACATTACGCGATGTGCGGCAAGGCGTACGATCCGCGCTTCCTGTTTGCGTGGCCGACGGCGCGGTATGCGGTGATGAGCGGAGCGGCGGCGGCCGGTACTTTGGCGGAGGTCCGAGCGAAGCAGATGGAACGTGGCGGCAAGACGCTTTCCGAGGCGGAGAAGAAGGCTCTGTACGATGAGATCAAAGGAACGTATGACGCGCAGGCCGATCCCCGCTATGGCGCGGCGCGGCTCTGGATTGACGCGATTATCGACCCGGCCAGGACCAGAGAAGTACTGATCACCGCGCTGGAAGCGTGCGCTCTGAATCCGGACGTGCCGCGGTTCAATCCAGGTGTGCTGCAGACCTGATCCAGCGTATTACTAAGACAGCGGAGCTTCGAGTTGCATCTGACGTGAAGGAGACAAATGATGAACGCTGAAGCTGAGTCCGTACAGAGCCTGTACCCGTTTGTGCTGACAGAGGAACAGGAACATCTCCGGCGGGAGATTCGCGAGTTCGCAGCGCGCGAGATTGCGCCCAACGTGATGGCCTGGGACGAGGCGAGCGAGTTTCCCGCGGCGGTGATCAAGAAGCTCGGCGCGATGGGACTGCTGGGCGTGATCGTCCCGCCGGAGTACGGCGGCGCGGGCATGGGCTACGTGGACTACGCGCTGGCGATCGAGGAACTCTCGGCCGTGGATGGATCGGTGGGCCTCACTGTGGCGGCACACAATTCTCTGGGGACGAACCATATCTTTCTGGCTGGGAATGAGGAGCAAAAGAAGAAGTACGTGTCGAGGCTTGCGAGCGGCGAATGGCTGGCCGCGTGGGCGCTGACGGAGCCTGGGTCGGGATCGGATGCGGGCGGCGCGCGCACCACCGCGGTGAAGAAGGGCGATCGCTATGTCCTGAACGGGACCAAGACGTTCATCACCAACGGACATTACGCCGATGTCGTGGTGGTGATTGCGGTGACCGATAAGAGCAAGGGAACTCATGGGCTGTCGGCGTTTGTGGTGGAGAAGGGGACTCGCGGTTTTCGGCCGGGGAAGAAGGAGAACAAGCTTGGCTTGCGGGCCAGCGATACCAGCGAGCTGATCTTCGAGGACTGCGAGATTGGCGCGGAGAATCTGGTCGGCGCGGAAGGCGAAGGCTTCATCGATGCGATGCGCGTGCTGGATGGCGGCAGAATTTCGATTGCGGCACTGTCGCTCGGGATTGGGCGCGGCGCGCTGGATGCGGCGTTGAAGTACGTGAAAGAGCGGAGACAGTTCGGCAAGGCGATTGCGGAGTTTCAGGGGATCCAGTGGAAGCTTGCGGATATGGCGACGGAACTCGATGCCGCCCGGTTGCTGACGCAGCGCGCCGCGGTGCTGAAGGATGCGGGGCGCAAGGTGACGCGCGAGTCGTCGATGGCGAAGCTGTTTGCGAGCGAGGTGGCGGTTCGCATCTGCGATGAGGCAGTGCAGTTGTTCGGAGGGTATGGATTTATCAAGGACTATCCGGCGGAGAAGTATTATCGCGACGTGAAGCTTTGTACGATTGGCGAGGGCACGAGCGAGATTCAGCGCATGGTGATCGCGAGAGAGATTCTCAAGGTCCATCCATCCCGCGGTTGAGGGCTAAGTGAGAAAGAGCGATGGGTGATTTGGTCAAGATCGTTGAGTGTCCGCGCGATGCGTGGCAGGGTCTACCGGCGAGGATTCCGGCGGAGGTGAAGACGGAGTATCTGCGCAGGCTGATTGCTGCCGGCTTCACGCACATCGATGCGGTCAGCTTCGTTTCACCCGCAGCGGTTCCGCAGATGGCGGATTCGGAAGAAGTGCTGGAGGAGTTGCTGGCCCCGGATTCGGTGGAGATTATCGGGATTGTGGTGAACGAGAAAGGCGCGCAGCGGGCTATCGCCACCGGCACGGTGCAGACGCTCGGGTTTCCATATTCCATCTCTCCTCAATTTCTGCAACGCAATCAGAAGCAGACACCGGAAGAGTCGCTGGACGCGCTGGATGCGATCGGAACGCTGGCGCAGGATGCAGGTCTCGGCGTGGTTGCGTATCTGTCGATGGCGTTTGGAAATCCGTATGGCGACCCGTGGAGCATCGACGAGGTTGTGGCCGCGTGCGATCTGCTGAGCGAATCGGGGGTGCAGCAGATTTCGCTGGCCGACACCGTGGGCCTTGCGACGCCGGCCCAGATCGCGGAGATGGTTGCGGTGGTACGGGAAGCGCATAGCAAGATCGAGTTTGGCGTACATCTGCATGCGCGGCGAGCGGAAGCGCCGGCGCGGATTCGTGCAGCCTTTGAGGCGGGTTGCCGGCGATTTGACTCGGCTATCGGCGGGCTCGGCGGATGCCCGTTTGCGCAGGATGCGCTGGTGGGGAATATTCCCACGGAGACGTTGATCGCTACGCTGAACGAGCGTGGCGCGAGGTTTCCGGACCTGGGGCCGCTGGACGATCTGAGCCGCGCCAGCGCGGAGATTGGCAGCCGTTTTGGGCCGTTGGCGAACTGAGGTCCGGTGTAAATTTCTTTTCGAACTGCGGAGGACAGGTTGAACGACTCGACGATTCTGATTGCGGACGATGGTGCGGTTCGGACGATTACGCTGAATCGGCCACAACGCCGTAACGCGATGACGCCCGAGATGATGTCGGAGTTGACCGCAGCGATGGAAGAAGCTGCGGCAAGCGGCTGCCGTGTGCTGGTCTTCGCCGGAGCGGGTGAGGCATTCTGTTCGGGCCTCGATCTGTCGGTTCTGCAGGGCATGAACGACAAATCGGCGGCCGAACATCGAGCCGATGCTGAGCGGATCGCAAAGCTGTTCCGAACGCTGTACGAGTTGCCGATTCCGACCATCGCAGCGGTGCACGGCGCGGCGATTGCGGGTGGAACGGGCTTGGCTACCATTTGCGACTTTACGATTGCGACTCCCGCGGCGAAGTTCGGCTTTACCGAGGCCCGGATCGGGTTTGTCCCTGCGATTGTGTCTGCGTATCTGGCTTTGCAGGTTGGCGACAAGCGCTGCAGGGACCTGCTGTTGACGGGCCGAATCTTCGATGCGGCTGAGGCGGTTCGGCTTGGGTTGGTGAATGAGGTTGTGAGTTCCGAGAATCTGGCCGAGCGAGTTCGGGCACTGGCAGAAACGCTGATTGCGAATAGTCCGGAATCGCTGGCGGCGACGAAGCGGCTTTTGGCTGCGCAGAATAAGAGCTGGCTCGATGCAGCGATCGGCGCAGCGCTTGAGGCCAACGAACGGGCTCGGGAGACGGCGGATTTCCGCGAAGGCGTGGCGGCGTTTCTTGAGAAGCGGAAGCCGGTTTGGGCGAGATAGTTTTGATTACTGGTTGTTGCAGACCTTTTAGTGTTCCAGCTATGAGGTGTGAGGTATGAGCCCTCAGCCCTCAGCTTTCAGCGGCCAGCGGTTACGGAATCGCAAAGCGCAGTGGGACTTCTGTTCGTTGTTCCACTTGGTGGCGGGTTACGTCGGGTGCGAGTTCGATGACTTCGAAACCTGAAGCGGTGACATCGACGACGCAGAGGTCGGTGATGATGCGCTGAACTACGGTTTTTCCGGTGAGGGGGAGAGAACACTCGCGCAGGAGCTTGGGGCCGCCGTCCGGGGTGGTGTGCTCCATGACGACGACGACGCGGCGGACGCCGGAGACGAGATCCATGGCGCCGCCCATGCCTTTGACACGCTTGCCGGGGATCATCCAATTGGCGAGGTCGCCGTGTTCGGAGACCTGCATGGCGCCGAGGATGGCGAGGTCGATGTGGCCGCCGCGAATCATCGCGAACGAATCGGCGGAGGAGAAAGTGGAGGCGCCGGGGACGAAGGTGACGGTCTCCTTGCCGGCGTTGATGAGATCGGGGTCGACTTCGGAGTCGAGGGGAAATGGGCCCATGCCTAACAGGCCGTTTTCGGATTGCAGGGTGACGGTCATTCCGGCGGGGATGTAGTTGGCGACGAGGGTGGGGATGCCGATTCCGAGGTTGACGTAGAAACCATCGCGGAGTTCGCGGGCGGCGCGCGCGGCCATCTGGTTGCGGGTCCAGGGCATGGGCTACGGCTCCTTTCGCACGGTGCGCTTCTCGATGCGCTTTTCGGGGTGGGGATTGTGGACGAGGCGCTGCACGTAGATTCCGGGGGTGTGAATCTGGTCGGGGTCGAGTTCGCCGGGTTCGACGACGATCTCCGCTTCGGCGATGGTGATCTTGCCGCAGGTGGCAGCCATTGGATTGAAGTTGCGCGCGGTGCGACGGTAGACGAGATTGCCGTGAAGGTCGGCCTTCCACGCTTTGACGAGGGCGACGTCCGAGCGGATGCCGCGCTCGAGGATGTAGGTGTGGCCGCCGAACTCCTTGTGCTCCTTGCCCTCAGCGATCAGCGTGCCGACTCCGGTGCGCGTGTAGAAGCCGGGGATGCCTGCGCCGCCGGCCCGCATGCGTTCTGCGAGGGTGCCTTGCGGGCAGAATTCGACTTCGAGCTCACCGGCGAGGAATTGGCGTTCGAATTCGTTGTTCTCGCCAACGTAGCTCGAGATCATCTTCTTCACCTGGCGAGTTTCGAGGAGGAGGCCGAGGCCCCAGCCGTCGACACCGGCGTTGTTACTGGCGATTGTGAGATTGCGCGCCCCGGTATCCCGCAGCGCGAAGATGAGGGCTTCGGGGATTCCGCACAGGCCGAAACCGCCAATGGCCAGGAGAGCCCCGTCGTGGATGATGCCGTCGAGGGCAGAGCGCGCGTCGGGATAGAGCTTGGTCAGAGCCGAGTTAGTGCCGGTCTTCGATTCCGCCATAGATGACGCTCCGTTCCGCGGGAGGGCCCCGGGGCTAAAGCCCCCATTCATTCTTGTGCGACTTACCGCGGGCTAAAGCCCGCTGCTACTCCTTAACGCAATAGGGCAGAGGCGGCCCATAGAATTGGCGCCTGGCCGTGGAAGTCGCCGGTACGCCGTTTTCGTTCCAGGTAATATTCCAGATCGTTCTTTTTGCCCGTACCTTCGCAGACGCTGGTGATATCACTGTTCTGATCGATGTAGCCTGCGACTGCGATCCATCCCTTGCGTGCGGCGGGGCCATAGGTCTTCGCATCCAGCCAGCCGTTTTTGACGCCGGTGATCATGGCGAAGCTGAACATGGCCGAGCTGGAACTCTCGGGCCATGCTTCCTGGCGATCGATCAATTCGCGCCACATTCCGTCCTTGCCCTGGTATTGCAGGAGGGCGGCCATCATGGCCTTGTAGCCCTTCAGGATGCGCGCTCGCTGCGGATGGTTCGCCGGGAGAGTACGCAGCATTTCGGCCATGCCCGCGGCTACCCATCCGTCTCCGCGGCCCCAGAAGAACGGCACATCGGGAGCGTGGTAGAAGAGGCCGTTCGGCTGCTGCAGCTTATCCAGATACGAGGCCATCTCCACCGCATCGCGGTCCAGATACTTTTTGTCGCCGGTGGCGCGGTACGCCTCGAGCTGGAGGATCGTCAGCATGTACATGTCGTCGATCCAATAGCGGGTCTCGGCCGAGAGTCCGTCGGGCTGGGGATTCTCCCACTGCCGGTCGGCCCATGACTGGCCATAGGACAGGTATTTCGCGTCTTTCATTTGTATGCCAATTTCAAGCGGCACAATGCCGAAGATCTCGTCGTCGACGTGGCGGCGGGCCGGCTCTTCGCTGGCTTCGGCCCCACCGGGCATCAGGGGCTCGAATCTCTTTACCAACTTGTCGCGCAGAGCGTCGTCGTGAGTGAGTTGGGCGAAGGTGAGCGCGCCATACCAGGCGCAGGCTTCGGAGTAATGAAGAGTCTTGGTGTATTGATGGGGACTGGTTACGAAGTGTTCGGCGACGCGCTTGCCAACTTCCTGGGGAGAGGCGCCAGCGGGCCAGGTGTCGAAGATTCTTTCCTGAGCCACGAGAGAGCCAGTTGAAACTGCCAACAATGCCAGTACGGCGACCTTCGACAAAAACTTCATGTTGTACATCTCCTGTAATTTCGGGTCTCGAACGAGCTGTCTAAAACGGGCACCCACTAGCTTACATGGGCCGGTTGGGGAGTGGACGTGATACGGTGGCTGTCATGCGCCGCAACCTCATACTTTGGGCAGGGTGTCTGACTTGGTGTGCCGCCGTGGCGGTCAGTGGTCTCCATGGCCAGCAACCGCAGGTGGTGGCGCACGTTCTGGATGTGAAGGGGGAGTGGCATCTGGAGGGAGCGACGGGGCCGCTTGTTGCGGGGAGAGGGCTGGTTGCCGGCGCCACGGTTGTGGCGGGATCGAACCGGGAGGGCGACGCCGTGACGATCGTGCAGGACGAGGACATGTCGCGGCTGCATATCGTGTGCGACGGATCGAGTTCGAACCCTTGCCGAAATCCGGTCGTGGTTAAAGGCATGGCGCTGACGGCCGCGGGCCAGAGCCAATTCAGGGGTATTGTGCAGGCTGCGATATCGGTGCTGCTGAGCAGGCCGCCGGCGATCGCGAGCCACTATGCATTGACGCTGACGCGCGGCAAGCCGACGGTGCAGGAGTCGGAGGCGGTGGTCTCGCTCGATCCGGAGCAGGGGGTGGTTCTGCCGCCTGCGCCCGAGACGATGCCTGCCGGGCGGTATACGATCTCGACGAGTTCGCGGGCCGGGCAGACGTCGCCACCGGCGGTGCAGACGGGCCAGTTGACCTCCGAGGGTACGTGGCGGCCGCTGCCATGGGAGGCGCCAGGATTGTATGACCTCTCCATCCTCAGTTCGAACGGGGAACGGGTGGCGGATGTGATGCTGCTGGTGACTACGCGCGCACAATTTCAAAGCACACGGGAGACGTTTGAGGCGATGAAGGCGCGCACCGCGGCCTGGACGGGACCGAACGCGCGACCGGATGAGCATCTGTTCCTGCGTGCGTTTCTACTGACGGAGAGCCAGCCATGATGAACGCGGACGATATTCTCGACCGCGAGATTGTGAGGCTGCAGAGCTTCATCGAGAATCGGCAGCTCCCCTGGCTGCGGCGCTTTTCGCAATCGAAGGCGGCGCTGTCGACCATTGCGATCGTGGTTCTGCTTTTCCAGATGCGGAGCCTGCCGGAGACGCTGGCGAACAGCTCTCTGGACGCTGCGATTGCGATCCAGCAGCCGGTGAAGACGCAGTCGGTCCGACTGGTGACGATCGACGACCAGGACTATCGGGAGATGTTTCACTCTCGCAGTCCGCTGGAGGCTTCGGTTCTCGCAGGCGTTTTGCGCGCAGTGGCGACGGGGCATCCGCGGGCTATTGTCATCGACGTCGACACGTCGGACGCAACGTTCCGGAGTATGGAGACGCCTGCGATCCCGATAGTGTGGAATGTCTCCGGGGACCAGCTTGGCGACGGCAAATTCAAGCTGGATGCGCCGCTGGGAGGACGGGCGATGCCACCGGGATCGGTAGTGGCCTTGGCGATTGCGCCGCAGGATGAACGGGGCGTGGTGCGCGGCTATCAACACATGTATCCGCTGGAATCGGGCGGGTCGGTTGATTCACCGGGATTTGCAGGCGCGCGAATCATCGCGGGGCACGCGCCCGAAGATGCCGCAAGCCACGGGACGCAGACACACTTTCTGGACTACCGGTATCGATTCGCGCCGATCAAGGCTCGCGATCTGATTCAGGACGCGGAGTCCGGCGCGTGGGAGAAGATGGCGTTCTTCAACGGGCAAGTGGTGGTCGTGGGTGGAACCTACCGGGTGGCGCGCGATGAGTATGCGACTCCCAAGGGGCTGATGAGCGGCTGCGAGATCGTAGCCCAGGCAGTGGCGGCGGAGATTGAAGGCACGTCCATCAGCTCCGCGAGCCGCTGGATGACGGGGCTGATGATGATCGTGGGTGGCCTGGTTACGCTGGCCGTGTATCAGTGGCTGAAGTTCCGGACGGCTTTTCTGGTTTCGCTGGCATTGATTCCGGCGTTGTCGGTGGCGTCGAACTGGATTCTTTTCCACCGCCTTGCCGCCTGGGGCGCAATGGTCCCGCTGGTGATTGCGGTTATTGTGGCGGAGCTGTATTCCAAGGCCGCGCTTTATCTGGCGTTCTACCAGAAGGTCGCCACGCTGAAGTCGAAGGATGCGACCGCGGCGGACGAAGTTCCTGTCTCCGGGGCTGCTCCATAACTCCCGGGCCAGACCCGGGCCATGACCTCAGCGGCTAAAAGCGGCAATACAAACGTAGCGCTTACGGCACGGGCAAACCCGTGCCCTTCCGAGGCGAGGTATTAGATAGGTTCTCCGGAGCGAAATGAGACGGGAGACGTTCTCTATCTGACGCCGGTGTCGACGAATGCGGCCCAGAAGAAGGGCTGCGGGAACTTGCGTCTCACTTCCAACTCGGCGTGACGGAGAGCTGCTGGCGTGGACTCTCCTGCGCGAAGGTGGGTGTGGAGCGATTCCATGAGGAGCGCAGTGGATGCGTCGTCGACGACCCAGAGGCTGCTGACGACGTTTTCTGCCCCTGCCTGAAGGAAGGTGCGGGTGAGACCGGCGATCTCGTCTCCGCCGGTAAGCAGGCCGCGATCGGTTTCGCATGCGCTGAGAATGACGAGGCGTGACTTCAGCTTGAGATCCATCACTTCGTAGAGAGACAGGCGTGAGGGTTCGCCGGGTGAGGGCGCGGTGATCAGCGCGCTGAACAGCGGCGCTTCCTCCTCGAAAAGCCCGTGAGTGGCGAAGTGGACTTCCTGGTGATCGAGAAGGGCATGGATGGCGGCATCGTGGGTGAACGCCGGGCCGCTAAGACTAGCAGCATGCGGGTAGAGCTTTTCGATTTTTGCGACCTCGGTAAGCGTTCCGGGCAGAGGAGGCCAATCCTCGACCGCCAGATTGCCGATGGCGCCGAGGAAGAGGTCCGGTGAATCGATGGGAGGGCCGAAGTGCAGGAATTGCAGCGTCGATGCGGACGGAAGATAGGCTACCGCGAATCGGTCGATGACCAGCTTGTGAGGCGCGGAGTCTGGTTGCGGAGCGTTGGTGCGCGAAGTCTGGCGAGCATTGCCTCTGGGGCGGGGGAGTGGCAGAGCCTGAAACGGGACCAGCGAAATCGACTGCGTGGGCACGATGATGAGCGAGTCGATCTGCGATGGCAACGCGCCCATGATTGGGCCGAGCAGGGTTTCGGAGGCTGACGCTAGCTGCGTGTCGAGGTCGTCGTTGTACTCGGATGATCGCGGAGTGGATAGCTGGTCGCTGAGTCGGCGGAGTTGAGCCGAGAGCGCGTTGGTATTTACGGGCCAATGCAACTCAGTCGCGGAGGTACCGGTGACGACGAACGCGGCCAGTTCGTCGTCGAGAAGCGCGTACTCGATCAAGGCGGTGCGCGCGGGAAGATGGCTTTGCGTGGTGGCGAGGCTGATTGGACGCAGCGCGAGCGGTTGAGCGGCTCGCGAATTGGCGAGCGTTTGTTGCTGGCGCACGAGTGCGAAGCTTGCCTCCAGGGAGACGAGTTTTTCCTGCACCACCTCCGGAACGCGGCCTGAACTGCGCAGGGTCGACTCGTTTTCCGGAGACAGCGAGAGGCGTGCGCTGAGAATCTGTTGCTCGAGCTGGGCGAGGTCGCCGGGGGAGCCTTTGACGGCGGCGGTTGAGGGGACAGGCTCGGGTGCGAAGCGGCGGCCGCGAAGGGTCTCGAGGAAACTGCGGGCCTTGTTGCGTTCGAGGAATTCCCAGGCCTGGTCGCGGTTTCCCGCGGTGGTCAGCAGAGCGATCTGGCGGCTGTAGAGTTCCTGCACGGAGGCGGTGTCGATGAAGGACTGCCGCTCTTCCTGCTCGGAGAGGCCTGCTCGGATGCGGTCGAGAGCATCGACCGCCGCGGAGTAGGAGTGAATGGCTGCGGCCATGTCGCCGGCATTCTGATCCAGAATGCCCTGGAGGAATTGAATGCGCCAGGCGGAGTCAGCCAGACCGATTGGGGTTGAGGCGGCGCGGGCGAGGTTGAGTTGATCGCGCGCGATGGCGGCTTGCGATGTTGAGGCACTCGCGTCGGACCCGGCATTCGTCGCGAGGTACTGCACGAGTTGCAGCCGTGCATACACTTCGGTGTTGATGTCGTTCTCGTGGTGGAGTGCGGCGATGGCGGCCAGGTAACTTTTTCGCTCGGTGCAGCTCAACTGGCGCATGGCGATCTTCGTGCGGCGCGAACGGCCTACGTCGAGGTTCTCACCGGCATCGAGGCGATCGCCTCCGCGCAGACTCGCTCGCAGCTCGGAACCCTCTACGCCGACGCGCAACTGGGCAAGGCGGAAGTAACCGAGCGCGATGGCGATCTCAAGGGCGCCCGCGATCTTCTGCGTCAATCGCTTGTATGCGGTACCGAAGCATGGGCGAAACGCCGTCGGCTGAGGATGTGTGGAGGATGTCGGTGGCCTGGTGGAGCGCGGCGATCTGCTGCGTCGATTCTCGAAGATAGGCATAGTCCACCGCGGTCGAGAGCAGGGCGGCTAGCTGTCCTGAAAGATCGTTGCCGGCGCGGGCGCGCTCCAGCCGCGCCGAGTCGTCGCGAAGCACGAGATCGAACTGGCCGGCGAGGCGGCGGCGATGATTCCCGACCTCCCGGGCGAATCCGGAGATGGAAACAGGAAGGCTGGGGAAGTCTTTGTCGAGGCGGTCGCACAGAGCAATTGCCTGGTCGTAAGGGATGCTCTGCATCGCTCTCAAGCCGAGCGCCAGCAGCGAATCGACAGCCTGATAGGCGATGAGAGTTGCGTTCGGCACGCCTTTGATTGCCACCAGTGCAGCATGAATGCGCGGGATCGCATCGTCATAACGATCTTGATCGATTTCCAGGTTGGCAGCAGCAAGCAGAGCGCCTGCGCGAAAGACCGCGGGCGTGGAGGGCCCGGCCGCGCGGAGGAATGCTGCGGATTCATTGAGGGCGGCGGAGGAGTTGCCGCGCGAGGATTCCAGCGAGACGATCTCGCTCCAGAGATCGCCGGCGAGGAGCGAGGTCGGATCCTGGATAAGCTGGCGAGCCTGATAGAAGGCGGCGGCCGCTTCGTCGATTCGGCCGAGGCAAATCAGATCCTCGCCGATGTTCTTCCAGGGGAGGAAGAGCGTCGCGGTCGGCCCTGAACGCTGCTGCAGATCGAGAGCCTGGTGCGCCGCGGCCAACGCTGCCAAGTAATCCCCTTCGTCATTTCGGTATGCCGAATTTTGCATGCTGGCGAAGATGCTTGCTTGAAGGAATTGCTGCTGGCCGGTGTCGAGCTCGATCAGAGCATCGTAGGCGCGGTGCATTCCGGCCCAGTCCTGCGAAGTGGCGGCGGGAGTCTGCCCGTTGGCGACGACAGCCATCAGAAGCTGTGCGGAGCGCGCAGGGCCGAGTTGGCGAAAGAGAGTCTCATCGGCGGACGAGTCCGGCGCTGTCCCGAGGCTTAGGTGGGCAACGAGTTCCTTGCCTTGAACCAGGTCATCCAGCGCAGGAGGTTGCGAGAAGGCGTTGCAGGCGCAGAGAACGAGAAAGACGAGGAGGGCAGGGAAGGCACGCCTTACAGTGTCGTTGCGACGTTCGATGACAGATGAAACGGATGGTTCGGACCACGAATAAGGCACGCTGACTCCCTCAACTGGTCCTGAACACATGCCATGCTCACACGCGCCTATATGGGTGTCAAACAAAAAACGCGGCGCTTAGAGCGGTTCAGCAGAAGCTGGATGTGCGAGTGACATAAGTTACTGTGGGCGGAATTGTCGGGGTCTAGTGTTGATGGTGGAGGCTGCACATGATCATCTTGGCGGAGAATTCGACCCATGCGATTGTGACTCGCGAGCGCCAGAAGAGCCTGATGCTTCGCGCGTGGATTCTTAGCGGGCTGTTCTTTATGGCGCTGCCGGGAACGCTGCTGGGATTCTCCAACCTGATGGCCATCAGTGCACACCATGGGGCGTCCGGCCTGCCCGCGGCATGGATGGAAGGGCACGGCCACGCGCAGATGTTTGGCTGGATCGGCAGCTTCATTCTTGGCATCGGATTCTACTCGCAACCTGCTCGCGAGCGGTCGCCGCTTCGGACTCCACTCGTGTGCTTCAGCCTTTGGACTGTGGGCGCGGCACTGCGCTGGCTGGCAAATATCTACGCCTGGCACTGGAGAATCCTGTTTCCGGTTTCGGCGGGATTTGAGCTGATCGCGGTGATGCTCTTCCTGGTTGCCGCGTCGCACCACAAGCTGCCGGAGCAGGCACGGGGCAATGTTGCGAAACCGAAGATGGAGTCGTGGATGGTCTCCGTTCTCCTTGGCACGGCTGGACTGACGGCTGCCGTCATCTGCAATTTCGTCGAGTGCCTGCTGCTGGAAATTCAGGGGACACTCCGTTCTTTTCCTCACACGCTCGATCAGAAGTACCTTGTCCTATTGGGCTGGGGATTTGTTGTGCCAGTGGTATGGGGCTTTTCGGCGCGGTGGCTACCGGCATTCCTGGCGATTCCCAAGCCGGACGGCCGGAAGCTTAGCATGGCGTTGATGCTGGACGTGCTCGGCGTTCTCTGTGGAGTCGCCGGGTGGACGATTGCGGCGACACTCCTGCTGGCGTTCAGTGCCTTGGCCGTTGGGTTTGCACTGCATCTTGTCGAGCGGCCTGGCGGGATAGCGAAGACCCAGGGCATCCATCCCAGCTTTCCGACGTTCGTTCGGATCGCTTATGTGTGGCTTGCGGCCGCCGGCTGCATGAGCATCTGGGCGGCACTCGCGGATAGCCATGGCGGCATTTGGGGAGCGTCGCGCCATGCTCTGACGGTCGGCTTCGCGGCGACGACGGTTTTCTCCATCGGGCCGCGCATTCTTCCGCACTTTGCGGGTGTTCAGGCGATCTTCAGCAAGCGGCTGATGTTCCTCGGCCTTCTGCTGCTGCAGACGGGCTGCCTGCTGCGGGTATCGTCCGAACCTCTTGCCTACGAAGGATTCCTTTCAGCCGCATGGAGAGTGTTGCCGGTCTCCGGGATGCTGGAGCTGAGCGCTGTCCTTCTGTTCGCTGCCAATCTGACGCTCACGCTCCTGCTTGGCCGCTCCTCCTTCGCGGCCAGCGGTTCGATGAAGACGATTGCAGCGTGATTGGTATCTCCGCTGGCGCCCAATCGCGGCGCCGGGTTGGTTGTGATGCACATCACAGAGCCTTTGGTCACCTGACCTGCAAGCTGGTTCTCGGAAATAGTGAGGGAGATTCGCTCCCCCAGTGACTAAAGTCGCTTCATTGTTTTGAACGGCGCGGTACGGTAGCCATTAGAGAAATGCGACAAAGCCTTCAATGAGGAAAAAATCATGTCTTATAAGCGCTATTGGTGGGCCTTGGCAGTTGTCATCATCGGCTCATTCATTGTCCTGGGTAGTGTGGGCCGGAAGTTGATCAGCGGAGCCCCGCCGCTTCCCGATGTCTACACCGCGGATGGCAAACTACTTTTGACGGGCAGTTCCATTACGGACGGAC
>DASWCA010000218.1:0-2499 GCA_036390355.1 Acidobacteriaceae bacterium | reverse complement strand
CCTTCGCTTCTACCTCCGCCATCAGTTGTCGCGCCAGCCCGCGGCGGCGCCAGGCTTGAGCGACATCCAGCGTCACCACGTATCCCGTCTGCTCGTCTACCTCGGCGATGCAAAATCCCACCAGCGCCCCATCCGCCTCGGCCAGCACTGTCACCGCACGGCGCGCCTCGGCAAAGTACCGCATCGCTCGCCGGCTGAACTGGAAGACCGGATCGAAGCACACTACATCCAGTGCATACATCGCCTCCACATCTCCCGGCCGATACTCCCGCAGCGTTACCTCATCCACCCCATACCTCGCGCCTCACTTGGCAACTTGAACCCCATCTCGAACCTCGAACCTCAAAGTTGTACCATTCTCTATGCGCACTATTCTTGCTTTCCTTCTGCTTGCAGCCTCCGCTTGCGCCTGCGCGCAGATTCCCGCACAGACTACGCCGCCGAAGCCTATCGAGATAAAGGTCGTCGTCATCAATATGTTCGAAGCCGGCGCCGACACCGGCGACATCCCGGGCGAGTACCAGCACTGGGTAGAGAACGAACACCTCGATACCATTCTGCCCTTCCCCCAAGGCTTCCACGACCTCCGCATCAACCCGCACACCGGCGTCCTGGGCCTGCTTACCGGCGTTGGCACCGCGAAGGCCTCGGCCTCCGTTATGGCGCTCGGGCTGGATCCGCGATTCGACCTCACCCACGCCTACTTCCTCGTTGCCGGCATCGGGGGCATCGACCCCGCGGCGGGCTCGCTCGCCTCCGCGGTCTGGTCAGAGTGGATCGTCGACGGCGACCTTGGCTATGAGATTGACGCCCGCGAGATCCCGCACGATACGCCGGAGCAGCGCGCCCTCTGGACCACCGGCTACATTCCCTTGCGCAAGACCGTTCCCTATGAGCAGCCGCCGCAGCCGATAGGAGCAGACGGCAACGCCACCTATCACCTGAACTCCGCGCTGGTTGACTGGGCCTTCCGCCTGACCAAGGATGTAGCGATTCCCGACACCGCTGAGATGAAGGCACTTAGGATGCAGTTTGAGGGCGACGTGGCGCACCGCCCGCCCTTCGTGCTCAAGGGCGAAAACCTCTCTGCCAGCACCTTCTGGCATGGCAAGCTGATGCAGCAGTGGGCTCGCGACTGGGTCAAATACTTCACCGATGGCCAGGGGACCTACGCCATCTGCGGCATGGAGGACACGGGTACGCTGCAGTCGCTGACATTTCTTGCCAAAGCCCACAAGGTCGACCTCAGCCGCGTCCTGGTCCTGCGAACGGCCAGTAACTATGATGTGCCCCGCAACGGCCTCACCGCCACCGAGTCGATTGCCGAGACCAAGATCGGACACTACAGCGCATATTTTCCGGCACTCGATACCGCGTATCGCGTCGGCCACGTCGTCGTCGACAGCCTTGTCGACAACTGGTCTGAAGACCGCGACCATCTGCCGGGCATCTCGAAGTAGCTTCGAACCAGAAACGTGTTGAAAAGTCCGGTGCGGAGCTTGAACATTGACCTCAGGGGCTGAAAGCCCCACTGCAAGCGGAGCGTTTACGGCACGGATAAATCCGTGCCCTTAAGCAAAACGGATTTTTCAACAACCTCCGAGATTTTCAACAACTTTCCGAGATTTTCAACAACTTCCGAGACTAGAGGAGCTTGCGCACGAAACCGCGAACCATCTCGGTCGCGATGCCATAGACGACGTAGGACGTCATCTCGCTTACGCGTTCCCGGGCGGTCTGGTCCTCGGGCTCGGCTGAAAGGCCAAGCGCCGGCAACGCTCCTTCGTGGGTTATCGCCTCGAGTGCCATTCCGAAGCTGGCACCCTCTTTGGCAGAGGCAACCGGATAGTACTCGACCAGCGCCCCATAGGCTGCACCGGCTGCCGCGCCGAATCCCCAGTGAATGCCTTCGGCTGCCCTCGTCCTTTCGGCCGGTGCTAACGCGTGTCCGGTGATATGTTCCGCGAGAACCTCTGCCGGTTCCGGCTCGCCATGTGTGCGCGGCGGAAACATACGCTCTGCGAAGGTTTTGGCGACCGTGCCGGCGAGTCCGCCAATCAACCCGGAGATCAGCCCCTTGACCAGCGACCTGTCCTTCACTGGCGCAACTTCAGTTTCGCTCATAACACCATCCTCGGCCTCTTGCCGGAGTGAGTTCCAATTCTAGGATGCATTCGAGCGCTGTGGAGCGGGAATTCGAGTCTGATTAGCGAAGGCCTCCGCCTTCGTTCCACTCGTAGACGACGACGCCGAGATCGCCGAGCGTCTTCATTGCCGCCTCCATATTGCGGCGAACCGCTGGGCGAGCGGACGCTGGAGTGTCGTGCGCCTCTTCGACCGCCACCACACGACCGTAGGGCCAGGAATTTTCCGGCACGGCATTCAGCGCTGCCGGCAGGTCGCTCACGCGCAAGGTAAGGTCCTGTCGCCGTGCACCTACAGGCCGCAGCAGTCCACCCGCGCCGAGCTGGCTGGGATTCGCATCTGACAGCGTCACAT
>DASWCA010000217.1:0-14152 GCA_036390355.1 Acidobacteriaceae bacterium | reverse complement strand
TACATTAGAAATCCCCAAGAAGTGTCACCGAATAACACTTTAGTTCGCCCAAAAATACGCATAACCTTATGTATCTAAGGTGTTTATCTGTAGCAATGTGAATTAGAATGAAATTGGTCGAATCAGGGTCACACACGATTTTGAGCTCTCACAGGCCTCGCAAAGATTCTCCGCAGCCTGGTTCCCGCGTAACCTCATCCATGCCTATATCCCTCAATGAACCGAAGCCGAACGTACCCGGAGAGCCCCTTTCCCCAGTTCAGCGGAGTTCACAGTCACGTTCGGTCATCATCATTCTCAGCATGGCGCTGGTTGGGCGCACGATCGCCATGTGGAACTACCTCGCGACCCATCCATGGAACTGGCTCTATTCGCATCCGTGGGAGATGGGCCTGTTGGCGAACTCTCTGCTCCATGGCCAGGGTTACAGCTCCCCTTTTGGCGGCTCCACAGGTCCAACGGCTTTTATCGCACCGGGATACCCGACGCTGATTGCGGCAATATTCCGGGTCTTCGGGATTTACTCGCATGCCTCCGTATTCGTGATCCTGGGGATGCAGGTTCTCCTCAGTCTCTTCACCATCTGGCTGATCATGCATGTCGCCCGTGAGGTGCTGGACTCGCGAACCGCCACCCTTGCCGGCACATTCTGGGCACTCTCGCTCCCACTGTGGTGGATTCCTGCAATCTTCTGGGAGACAAGCTTCTCCGCCTGCTCCGTGATCGGCATGATCGCGTTTGCCCTGCGCTGCCGGCGCGTGCCCACCCGAGGCTCATGGATTCTCTTCGGCTCCCTCTGCGGCATCATCGGGTTGATCAATCCGGCGCTCCTACCGTCACTGCTTGCGATCATGGGATGGCTGGCCTACCAGACGTGGCGAGTCTCGCGCACCGCTCCGGTGATTGGCTTGCTCGCGCTGATCCTGGTGTTTTCGCCGTGGCCCATCCGTAACGCATACCGGTTCCACGCATTTATTCCGCTGCGCAGCACGGTTGGATTTGAAATGTGGATGGGAAACCGGCCGGGCGCTACCGGGCGTCTGGACGAGTCTGTCTTCCCCATGTTCAACAAGCAGGAGATGGCAAGCTATCTCTCCAAGGGTGAGGTTGCCTACACTCGCGACAAGTCCAGGCAAGCTCAGGACTACATTCGCGCCTACCCGGGGATCTTCCTGAAACTTAGCGCCCGCCGGTTCTTTCGCTTCTGGGCAGGCACGGGAAACCTGAACTCATCGCTTACCTATCAGATTCACGCCTTCCTGACGACCGTGTTCGGCTTTGCCGGACTCGTCCTCATCTACCGCAAAGGGATGCGTGCGTTCGCCATCCTGATGTTCCTGCCGCTTCTACTCTTCCCCTTCCCCTACTACATCACTCACTCCGAATTCCGATACCGCCTCAACATCGATCCGCTTTTGACGGTGCTGGCTGCGTATGCGGTGACCCAACTGGCTGCGGCATGGTCACGGCGGCGCAGTGCGGCAGCCACTCAGATTGCGGGTTGAGGGCGATTACCGCTCGGGTGTGACGTTAAAACATCCAGCATGTGAGCACATGCGCGGAATTCCACGTTACGGTCGCGCCGGAAGCGTTATGATTTCGTCACGAAAGCTGCTTATGATTTGCCCGCGCTGAAATATGGTCTGGCTAGTTGGTTGACCTCAACCGTCGAATCATCTCACTTCGACTGGAATCCGTGAGATGAACATATTTCTCTTCATCCGTTGTTCATTCGGAGACTCATGCTGTTGCCTCGTGTATGGCCCAGCCTCGCGATTCAAGTGACTCCCGGTTCAACCAGCGGTTCGACCAGCATCTTCGCTCCCCTGGGGACGCCTGCACATTCCATCTTTGGCCTGTCGATGCTTGTGCTCAGCATCACACTTGCAATCTTTCTCATCGTAGGAGGGTTGCTGCTCTATGCCCTGTTGCGCTACCGCCATCGCCCTACGGACGCCAATGCGGCGCAGGAGCCGCCACAGATTTACGGCAGCAATCAGATCGAGCTTTCCTGGACCGTCATTCCCATCCTGATCGTGGTGATGCTCTTCCTCGCGACTGCCCGCGTCATTCTGTCGACGCAGGATGCGCCCAAGCCTGCGGCTGCCCTGGACGTCACCGTCATCGGCCACCAGTTCTGGTGGGAGTACCGCTATCCCAAGTCCGGCTTCGTCACAGCCAACGAGTTGCACATTCCGGTCAGCGACCCGAAGCATCCCACTCCGACCTATCTGACCATGTCCTCCGCCGACACCGACCACAGCTTCTGGGTTCCGCGTCTGGCCGGTAAGACCGACCTGATTCCCAACCGCGTCAACACCATGTGGATCGACCCCGAGGCGGCCGGGCTCTATCTCGGTCAGTGTGCGCAGTACTGCGGGACGCAACACGCGAAGATGCTTCTGCGCGTCTACGCCGATACCCCCGCCCAGTTTGCCACCTGGATCGCGCACCAACAGCAGTTGGCCGTGGAAGACCCCGCGGTCTCCGAGGGCCGCGCCGTCTTCCAGCGCAACGCCTGTATCAGCTGTCATACTGTCGCGGGAACGGTGGCAACCGGACGATTTGGCCCCGACCTCACCCACGTCGCCAGCCGCGATACGATCGCCTCCGGATCCGTACCCAACAATGCCGCGAACATGCGCGCCTTCGTCGATAATCCAGCCCACTTCAAGCCCGGAGCGCTGATGCCTCCGATGCACCTCAACCAGCATGACCTTGACGCCGTGACGGCATATCTGATGACACTGAAGTAGAGCGGGAAAGGAAACTATGGCGACCCAGGCACCGGTGACCGAAGGAGTCAATCAGACTGCACCGCGCCGCCTCGTGCTCGAGGTGCTGCACGACTGGGTGACCACGGTCGACCACAAGAAGATCGGGCTGATGTATATCGGCTATGCCCTGATCTTTCTGGTGGTCGCCGGATTCGAAGCGTTGCTGATGCGGGTCCAATTAGCCGTGCCCAACAATCATTTCGTCTCGCCGCAGGTGTTCAACCAGCTCTTCACGATGCACGGCACGACGATGGTCTTCTTCGTCGGGATGCCCATCCTCTTTGGCTTCGGCAATTATCTGATCCCGCTGATGATCGGCGCGCGCGACATGGCGTTTCCCCGGCTGAACGCATTCAGCTTCTGGATCGCCAGCCTGGGCGGATTTCTGCTCTACTTCAGCTACCTGGGCGGAAGCGGCCTCTATGGAGCGGGCGCCGCACCCGACGTCGGCTGGTGGGCCTACGCACCCCTCACCGCCCGTGCCTTCTCGCCCGGCCACAGCACCGACTACTGGACACTAGCGATCCTGCTCAGCGGCATTGGCAGCATCGGCACCGCGCTCAATATAGTGGCGACCGCGCTATGCATGCGCTGCCCCGGCATGAAGCTCACTCGCATGCCGCTGCTGGTATGGCTCTATCTCGTGATGTCCTGCATGGTCTTCGTCACGATCAGCCCACTGACCGCCGCTCAGATCATGCTGCTGCTCGATCGCTATCTCGGCTCGCACTTCTTCGATACCCAGGCCGGAGGCTCCGCCGTCCTGTGGATGCATTTCTTCTGGATATTCGGGCATCCTGAGGTTTACGTCCTCATTTTGCCTACCTTCGCGTTCGCCAACGAGATCATCCCCGTCTTCTCGCGTAAGGCCGTCTTCGGCTATCCGGCGATGGTCGCCGCCTCCGTCGGCATTGGCTTCATCAGCCTCAGCGTGTGGGCGCACCACATGTTCACGGTCGGCATGAGTTCTGGGGCGAACACCTTCTTCGTGCTGTCCACGATGGCCGTCTCGGTACCCACCGGAATCAAGGTCTTCAATTGGCTGGCCACCATCTGGGGAGGCAAGATTCACTTCACCGCCTCCATGATGTTCGCCATCGGGTTTCTTTTTCAGTTCCTCATCGCCGGACTTACCGGAATCATGTTGTCGGTAGCGCCCTTCGACTGGCAGCTCGGACATTCCTACTTCGTTGTCGCCCACTTCCATTACGTGCTGGTCGGCGCCATCCTGTTCATGCTCTTCTCTGCCTTCTATTACTGGTATCCCAAGATGTCGGGCCGCATGTTGAACGAGAAGCTCGGCAAGTGGCACTTCTGGATATTCCTCATCGGCTTTCATTTGACCTTCGACTTCATGCACATACCCGGCCTCGAAGGCATGCCGCGCCGTATCTATACCTACGAAGCCGACCGCGGATGGATGATGTGGAACATGATTGTCTCCAGTGGCGCGATCTTCCAGACCGTCGGCACACTACTCTTCGTCTACAACATGATCTGGTCCTGGTTCAAAGGCCCGATCGCCGGTCCCGATCCATGGGATGCGTGGACGCTGGAGTGGTCTACCACCTCGCCGCCGCCACACTATAACTTCGCCGTCACCCCAACCGTCGAGAGCCGCCGTCCGCTATGGGACCTCAAGCATCCCGACGATCCTGACAGCCACTACGAGTAGAGAGGAAGCGCATACCCTTGAGCGAAGCAGCCGTCATTCCGCAGAACGCGAGCCCAGCCTGGGAACTGCCTTCCCGCGGCATCGTGGGCATGGCGTGCCTCATCGTTGCGGAAGCGGCGATCTTCATCATCTTCATCGTCGCGTATCTCTACTACCTGGGAAAGAGCCTCAGCGGGCCGACGCCGCGCGATGTCCTGGAAATTCCCATCTTCATCAGCATCTGCCTGCTTTCGAGCAGCCTCACCGTCCACCTTGCCGTCTCCGCGCTGCACCACGCGAAACGCAGCATATGTTCCCTCTGGCTTGCTGCAACGATATTGCTCGGCGGCATCTTCCTGGCCGGCACCGCGCACGAGTGGTATCAGCTCATCTATCACGACGGACTCACCATCCGCACCAACCTCTTTGGCACGACCTTCTATTCGCTAGTCGGCCTGCACGCCACCCACGTGGTCGTCGGACTCTTCATGCTGTGCCTGGCGCTGTTCTTTTCACTCACCGGATCGATGACCGCAAAAGACACCGGCCGTCTCGAAGTCCTATCGCTCTACTGGCATTTCGTCGACGCCGTCTGGGTCGTCGTCTTCACTGTCGTGTACGTGCTCGGAAGATAACCGATAGCGAGAAAGGAGAAGCCATGCAGCACGAACATTCAGATATCGATCCCAACGCCGTTCAACTCCCGCGGCCGACTGCATGGCCCCTGGTGCTCGCTCTCGGAGTCTCGCTCATCATGGCTGGCATGGTCACAAATATCGCGGTGGCCATCCTCGGGCTTATCCTCAGCATCGCCGGAAGTGCCGGCTGGTTCTTCCAGGTGCTCCCGCATGAGCAACATGAAGCAGTCACGGTGACTGCCTCGGAAGTGGTTGTCACCAGCGCCCGCACATTGATTCAGCGCATGCCTCGGCATCCCGAGGCCCCGACACCGCGCAAGATCCTCCCCGTCGAGACATTCCATATCACCACCGGCATTCGCGGCGGCATCGCCGGCGGTATTGCGATGATCGTCCCCGCAACCCTCTTCAGCCTGATTAAGTACCACAGCATCTGGTACGCGATGAACCTGCTCGCAGCCGGCGGCTTCGTCAGTTGGGCCGGCGCCAGCGACGCCTTCCTCGGCCAGTTCCATCTCACTGGCCTGCTCGCCGCGCTCCTCATTCACGGCCTCACTTCCCTGTTGGTTGGCCTGCTGTACGGCGCAATGCTGCCCATGTTCCCGCGATATCCGATCGTCACTGCGGGGTTCATGGTGCCGCTCATCTTTACTGGAATTCTGTACTCCGCCATCAGTATCGTCAGCCCTATCCTCGACCAACGCATCGACTGGTTCTGGTTCATCATGTCGCAGATTGCCTTTGGTCTGGTATGCGGCTTCGTCGTTAACCTTCAGGCCAAAGTGCGAACACCGCAGTTTCGGGCGCTGCCATTCGCTGTCCGCGCAGGTCTGCACAGCGATCAGGACCAGCGGCACGAAGGCTACATCAACTCCGCGGACGAGGATGACAGGCCAAAATGATTGCGCTGAATCCTTCCAATCCGCGTTCACTCTCACTCTTCCTTCTGGCGTGCGCCGCCACTCTTGCAATCGCGGGCTGCAAAGCGGCGCCGGGAAAGCCGGGGCCCGAACCGGAAGTCGTGCGCCCCGAGCAGTTGGCCGACTTCGCCTCGTTATATGGCCAGAACTGCGCCGCCTGCCATGGCGTGAATGGCAAGAACGGCGCGGCCCTCTCGCTCGCGAACCCGGTGTATCTTGCCATCGCAGGAGCCGCGAATATCCAGCGCGTCACCGCAAATGGCGTCCCCAACACAGCCATGCCACCCTTCGGAAAAGCTGCCGGCGGCATGTTGACGGACCGGCAGATTGCGATTCTCGCCGAGGGCATGGAGCAACACTGGGGAAATACCAGCGCACTCGCGCGCCATACAGCGCCTGCCTACGCAAGCAGCGCGCCCGGCAATCCAGCACAGGGCGAAAAGGCGTTCGCCACATTCTGCGCGCGCTGCCATGGAGCCGACGGCACAGGAGCCTCTCCGGTGAACGGTGAAGCGACCGGCTCTCTGGTCGATCCTGCATATCTTGCCCTCATCAGCAATCAAGGTCTTCGCAGCATCATCCTGGCCGGCCAGATCGAGCAGGGCGAGCACACTTGGCGCGCGTACCAGACGGGCTCCGGAGCACGCTCCATGACAGATCAGGAGATCACCGACACAGTCGCATGGCTCACCTCGCATCGCATCGCAACCCCCGGGCAGCCTTATCGTCAGCAGCAGCCGTAGCAAGCGGAGACACGCATGAGCGAACATCTCGAACAACCCGGAGACCCCAACCCGCCAGCCGCAGCCGTTCCGCCGGAGAACCCAGGCGTCGCCGAGCACACGCGACGCGCATTCCTGTTCAAGTTGTCACTGCTGCTGAACGCCGCAGTGGGAGCCGTCCTCGCCGTGCCGCTGGTCGGCTATCTGCTCGGCCCCGCCAGGAAGAAGAATGAGCCTTCTGGCGCATGGGTTTCCGTTGGCAACCTCAACGATTTTCCGGTGGGCGAGACGCGGCTAGCGAACTTCCTCAGCCCCGTCGCCAGCTTCGACGATGGTGAGACCGCGAAGACGGCTTGCTGGGTGCGCCGCATCTCCGACCGCCAGCTTCAGGTCTTCGCCATCAACTGCGCGCATCTCGGATGTCCGGTGCGCTGGTTCGCTCAATCGAAACTCTTCCTCTGCCCGTGCCATGGCGGCGCGTACTACGAAGATGGCCAACGAGCCTCCGGCCCGCCTGAGCGCGGCCTCTTCGAATACCGTTACAAACTCGACGGCGATTCGCTGATCATCCACGCCGGAGACATGCCGACGCTCGCCACCCAGGCATCCTGCAAGCCGAAGCCGCTCATCCAGATCAATCCGGCCGGGGCCCAAAGTGCATCCGCGCCCACGAGGTCCGACGAATGGCCAGCATGAAGCGCAGCGCGATCGCCGCATACGAGTGGCTCGAGCACCGGCTGGGTCTCATCAAGCCGCTCGCCGACGCAGCCGCGCATCCGACACCTGCAAACAACGCGAGTTGGATGTACGTCTTCGGCAGCGCCGCGACCGTCCTGCTCATCCTGCAAGTCGTCACCGGGATCCTGCTCGCGCTGGTCTACAGTCCATCGGCCAATGAGGCGTGGACCAGCCTCGGCATCTTGAACCACAATATCCCGCTGGGCTGGTATCTGCGCGCGTTGCACGGCTGGGGTTCGGACTTCATGATCGCCATCGTGCTCATCCACATGGTGCAGGTCTTCCTCTTCGGAGCCTACAAGTTCCCGCGCGAACTAACGTGGATTGTCGGTGTGGGACTGCTTCTGCTCACGCTCGGAATGGCCTTCACCGGTCAGGTCATGCGCTTCGACCAGGACGCCTACTGGGGCCTCGGCATCGGCGCATCCATCATGAGCCGCGTCCCGCTGATCGGCGCACCGCTGGTCCACCTGCTGCTCGGCGCTCCCATCATTGGCGGAGCAACCGTCTCGCGCTTCTTCACCCTGCACGTCTTCGTCATCCCCGGACTACTGCTCCTCGGAGTTGGCGTCCACATCTGGATGACACTGCTGCACGGCGTCAGCGACTGGCCCATGCCCGGCCGCATCGTACGCAAGTCCACCTACGAGCGCGAGTACCACGAACTGACCGTCAAGACGGGCATCCCCTTCGTCCCAGACGCAGCATGGAAGGACGCTGTCTTCGCCGCCGCGATCGTCCTGGCGGTCATGGCCTGCGCGTTCTTCTTCGGACCCTTCGGCCCCACCGGTGTGCCCGACCCCACCATCATCCAGACCGTCCCCAAGCCGGACTTCGCCTTCCTCTGGATCTACGCTCTCCTCGCCTTCCTGCCGACATCGATTGAGACGCCATTCATGCTGATCGCTCCCGTCGTCGCAATCGTCGCGATGCTGCTTCTGCCTCTGCTGGCGGGCGAAGGCGAACGCCACTGGGCGCGCCGCCCGGTCGCCGTGCTGATGGTTGCGGTCATTGCGGTCACGCTCGGCATCTTCACGCAGCTCGGCACCTACACTCCGTGGAGCCCCATCATGGACGCCTGGACCAGTGCGCCAATTCCGCCGAAGCTCCTCCAGAACCGCACTCCGCTCGAACGCCAGGGCGCCCTCGTGCTGCAGGACAAGCAGTGCCGCAATTGCCACTCACTCGATAACGTCGGCGGCCAACGCGGGCCTGCCCTCGACACCATCGCCTCGCGTATGACCGAAGACCAGATTATCCGCCAGGTGCTGCAAGGGGGCGGCAACATGCCCGCCTACGGCAACGCGCTCAACCCGTCCGAGACCAAAGCGCTCATGCGTTTCCTGATGACGCTGCACGGGGACCTCAGTCCCGCCGTCGATGCTTCCCGCGGCCTCACCGGCATCGACCAGGTCCACCCACCGTCAACGCCACCTGCGCCGAAGACGCCATAGCCGATGTCCGACGCCGCACGCGACATCTTCGCCGATTGGTCCCTACCAATCTGGCTCACGCTGTCGATCGTCATCACCGCCGCAATCTACCTGCGCGGCTGGCTGGCGATCCGCAAAACCCGCCCCGAGCAGTTCACTGACCTCCGCCTCGCATCGTTCCTCACCGGCCTCACCGTGCTCTGGCTCGCAATCGGCTCGCCCATGGACGGATTCGCCGATGTCCTGCTCAGCGCCCACATGGTCGAACATCTCCTGCTGATGTCGGCTGTCCCTCCGCTCGTCCTCTACGGCCTTCCCGTCGTGCCGCTGCTGCGGGGACTACCCCCGCCTCTCCTCCGCGGCATTATCGGCCCGCTACTGCGCATGTCGCCTCTGCGTCGATTCGGACATTGGCTGGTCACACCGCTCGTCGCCTGGCTGCTGATGAACTTTGCATTCCTGGGTTGGCACATTCCCGCAGCCTACGACTTCGCGTTGGAACATGAGAACTGGCACGTCGTGGAGCATCTCTGCTTCCTCGGCACGTCGATCCTGTTCTGGTGGTGCATCCTCTGGCCGTGGCCTGCTCGCGCGCACCAACGCAACTGGGGAATCCTGATCTACCTGGTTGGAGCGGATGTGGTCAACACCATGCTCTCGGCATTTCTCGCGTTTTGCGATCGCCCTGTCTACCGCTACTATCTCGACAATCCAAACCCATTCGCTGTCGACCCGGTGCGTGACCAGGTGCTCGGCGCGGTCACCATGTGGGTACTCGGATCGCTCGCGTTTCTGGTTCCGGCAATGCTCATCACGCTGCGCCTGTTGTCGCCCGCACGCCACCGCCACGCCTGAGCGCATGAGTTTTGAGTTGTCATTCTGAGCGCAGAATCCCCGCACTCGTTCTTGCGGAACCTCACTCGTTTCGCTCCGAGCCTGTACGCCTAAACCACAACCAACCCACTCTTCGCCGTAGCCACAAAGTCTGACGCCGTCTTCACAATAAAGTCCAGCATCTCCTTCGTCAGGCCCGGAAACACTCCGATCCAGAACACCTGGTTCATCACAAAGTCGGTGTTCGGCAACTCACCCACCACGCGATACTCCCACCCTTCATACGCCGGCTGCCGCAGCAGATTCCCCGCAAATAGAAGCCGCGTCCCAATCTTCTGCGTCTCCAGCGCCTGCGTAAGCTGGTCGCGCGTAAACGGAGCATCCGTCTTCACGCCAATCGGAAACCCGAACCAGCTCGGGTCGGAGTTCTCGCTGGCCTGCGGCAGAATCAGAAACTCCTCAAGCGGCTTCAGCGCAGCTTTCAGGTAGGCAAAATTCTCCTTGCGCCGGGCAATAAAGCCGGGAAGTTTCTGTATCTGCGACAAGCCCAGTGCCGCCTGCATATCGGTCGCTTTCAGGTTGTAGCCAATATGCGAGTAGGTGTACTTGTGGTCATAGCCGCACGGCAACGTACCGAGCTGCCAGTCAAATCGCTTGCCGCAGGTATTGTCCTTGCCCGGCTCGCACCAGCAGTCGCGGCCCCAGTCGCGGAAGCTGTCGATCAGCACCTGGAGGATCGGCTTGTCCGTCATCACCGCGCCGCCTTCGCCCATGGTGATGTGGTGCGCGGGATAAAAGCTCACCGTAGCGATATCGCCGAACGTCCCCACCTTCCGTCCCTTGTACGTCGAGCCCAGCGCATCGCAGCAGTCTTCCACCAGCCATAGATTGTGCTTCCGGCAGAACGCCGTAACCGCATCCAGGTCGAAGACATTCCCCAGCGTGTGCGCAATCATTACCGCCTTCATCTTCGGGCTGTACGCCGCCTCCAGCTTGGTGACATCAATCTCATACGTCGGCATCGCTACATCGACAAACACCGGCACCAGCCGATTCTGAAAGATCGGATTCACCGTCGTAGGAAAGCCCGCCGCAACCGTCAGCACCTCATCGCCCGGCTTCAGTGCACGCGGTCCGAGCTTCGGCGAAGTCAGCGCGCTCAGCGCAACCAGGTTCGCGCTTGATCCCGAGTTCACCAGGCTGGCCGAGCGCACCCCCACAAACCGCGCCAGCTTGCGCTCGAACTCCTTGGCAAACCGCCCCGTCGTGAACCACCCATCCAGCGCCGAATCCACCACCGAGCAAATATCTTCCGCGTCAATCACCTTCCCGGAGACGGGCACGGTCGATTCGCCGGGCGCGAACTCCTTCGCCGGAAACTTCGCCGCATGATACTGCGCCGTAAGGTCGAGAATCTGCTGCCGAAGCTCTTCAGCCTTATCGCTCATACCCTTAAGGATACACAAATCGGAGCACAAAACCGCCTTCCGGCCGACTCCTCAACGTGCGCTATACCACGCTGCTGTCCGCCGGATAGATTCCTCCAGCCCCACCGTCTCACGCAGCCCCAGTAACGCCTCCGCGCGTTCTACCGAAGGCACATACCGCGCCGGCGCCGCCCCCGGCACAGCCTGCTTCGCAACGTGAACTGGCGTCCCGGGCGCCAGCGTCTTCGCAACCACCTCGGCCAGTTCGCGAATACTCACGTCATGTGCGGAACCGACGTTGATCGGCACCAGCGCCGGTCCGCGAAACAGAATTGTCCACAGCCAGATTGCCAGGTCCGCCGCGTACAGATACGACCGCCGCGGAGTGCCATCGCCACCAATCGCAATCGGCCGTCCCGCCAAGGCGTCGCCTATAAAGTTGCCAATCGCAAAGTGCACATCCAGGGGAAGATGCGGCCCCACAAACGCCCAGCACCGCGCAATCTTCGCCTCAAACACCACGCCGTTGGCCGCCGTCTCCTTCTGATACAGCGCGCACATCAATTCCGATGCCCGCTTGCCCTCCGCATACACATTCGCTGCGTCCACAGGATCAGGCGCGCCCATATAACTCTCCGGCACGTGCGTCATCCCCACCGGCTGCCGTCCATAGACCGCGCCGGAACTCGTCAGCAGAAACTTCCGGGCACCGCACTGTCCCGCAAACTTCAGCGTTCGCTCCGTCCCCGCAACGATCGCGGAGAGCAAATCCTCTGGGGTCTGTTTTCCGGTCGTCTCAGTTGCCGCGTGGATGATGTACTTGAATTCGCCCGCAGGGAACTCGAAGTCCCGAACATCTCCGGCATGCAGCGTAATCGCCGGATCTTCAGCCAGATGCGGACACTTCGCCCGAAACTTCTCCGGACCGCGCGATAGCACGGTTGCCTGCGCTCCCAACCCAAGCTCGCGGTTCACATGGCAGAAGCTCTCCACCAGCCAGCATCCAAAGAAACCCGTGCCG
This sequence comes from Acidobacteriaceae bacterium, assembly GCA_036390355.1. Classification (GTDB taxonomy): domain Bacteria; phylum Acidobacteriota; class Terriglobia; order Terriglobales; family Acidobacteriaceae; genus Edaphobacter. The sequence continues at coordinate 1,988 of DASWCA010000217.1, read as the reverse complement.
CCGGTAATGAACACCCGCTCGCCGCGCAACTCATCCCACAAGCCCTGCGTCTCCGCCGCAATGTGTTCCAGATCGTTCGCGAGTCTATTCATCCGTTCCAAATTTCCCGAACATTTCTGCCTCAATCAGCCGTAGGCCGCGCCGCCTGATCCACCACCATCGCCGAGACGATCCCCCGCGTGGCCTCCAGTTTCAATCCAAGCTGATCCTGCATGGCTGTAAACAGTGGCGGATTCGGTGCGTCATCCGGCGCCGCCGGTACCTCGCCGCCATACTGCGACGCATCCTGCGCCCACACCAGGTCGAAATCATACTTCCCTGTCAGCCCCGTCTTGTTCACCGTTGGCCGGTCGAGCGTCGCCCGCTGCAGCATCGCGACAAAGTCATCCATGGTCACGCCTCGCGCCGGAACCTCCATCTTCCCCGGATACACAACCCCAAATAACTGTGGCGGATCGTCCGGCTTCTCCGCGACCTTCAGCTTCGGCCCGCCCTTGGCCACGGTCAGCGCAAAGATCGCGAACTCCTTCTCCTGCCGGTGAAACTTCAGCCCGAATCGCTCCACCACCAACGCCCGCAGCATCTGCATCTGCTCCAGCCTCGTCGGCTTTACGTCCCCTGGCGTAACCGCCTCAATGTCGAAGTGCTGCGAATCAATCCACGACGGCCCACCCGAAATCGTCCGTGGATTCATGTCGTAGGCCAGCGCGATCAGCGCCTTCAGCGTGAAGTTCGTAGCCACCCAGCGATGCGTGCCGTCCATCCGGAACATCCGTCCGGCATGCGCATCCGGATCGACGGGCTTTACCGTTGCCACTTCAAACGCGTCAAACTTCGGCCGCGCCGCAGTCCCCTGCGCCCACGCCACGGTGCTCGCAAGCATCAACGCAACCGCCGCCACCCGAATTCTCATCCCCGCCTCCACGCTCCGATTTTCTCACTCTAGTCCCTTGCACCCCAACTCGAACCTCGGACCTTGAACCTCGAACCTGAATTAACCAGTTATCCTTGGTTGCATGACTGCCAACACTTTCTCCTGGCAAGGCAAGAAAGTCTTTCTCACCGGCCACACCGGCTTCAAGGGCGGCTGGCTCGCGCTCTGGCTGGCCTCCAAAGGCGCGACCGTCCGCGGCTACTCGCTCGATCCCTGCACCGACCCCAGCCTCTTTACCGCCGCCCGCGTCGGCCTCGGTATCGACGACATTCGCGGCGACATCCGCAACCCCGCCACGCTCGAACCCGCGCTCCGCGACTTCGCTCCCGAAGTCGTCTTCCACATGGCCGCCCAGCCGCTCGTCCGCCTCTCCTATGACGACCCCGTCGGCACATATGAGACCAACGTCATCGGCACCGCGCGCGTCCTCGACGCCGTCCGCCGCACGCCCTCCGTCCGTGCGGTCGTCTCCGTCACGACCGACAAGTGCTACGAAAACAAGGAATGGGTCTGGGGCTACCGCGAGTCCGATCCCCTCGGCGGCTACGATCCCTACTCCTCCTCCAAAGCCTGCGCTGAGATCGTCTCCGCCGCCTATCGCCAGTCGTACTTCCCCGTCTCCAAACTCGCCGAGCACCGCGTCGCCGTCGCCACCGCCCGCGCCGGCAATGTCATCGGCGGAGGCGACTGGTCGCTCGACCGCCTCATTCCCGATCTCGTCCGCGGCTTCCTCGCCGGCGAACCCGTCGGCATCCGCCGCCCCTTGGCGATCCGCCCCTGGCAGCATGTCCTCGAGCCCCTCGCCGGATACATCGCCCTCGCCGAACACCTGCTTTCGCCGGAAGCCGCCCGCTACGCCACCGCCTATAACTTCGGCCCGCACGATGACGACGCCAGGCCCGTCGGCTGGATCGTTGAGAAGATGACCACCTTCTGGGGTGATGGCGCCTCCTGGGTCCTCGACGAGCAGGAACACGTCCACGAAGCCGGATACCTCAAACTCGACGCCAGCCGCGCCCGCGCCGACCTCGCCTGGAAGCCCCGCCTCCGCCTC
>DASWCA010000216.1:0-2987 GCA_036390355.1 Acidobacteriaceae bacterium | reverse complement strand
TTCGAGCGCGGTTGCGAATTCCTCGATGGACGGAGTCGCGCCTGACTTGTCCGGGTCCATCGACTTGACCGTCACCACCGCGATCTGTGCGTGCGCCCGGCGGTCTACCTGGGTACACAGGTTGTCCAGGCTCTGCCGCGTCTCAGGCGTCAGGACCCCCGCAAAATCATTGACATAGCCAGTCGGCGACGGCAGCGCCGCAACCGTCTCCCCAAACATTACCCGGGCAGGCGATACCAGCAAAACTACGGCGATCAGCCAGCGCGCGGTCCGCAACATTCCTTCCATTCTATGCCGCGCGCCGTCGCGCAACAAAAAGAGGGCCCGAAGGCCCCCTTGAGGGTGCTGAAAAAAAGCGGCACGAGCCACAGAGATTGACCTCAGGGGCTAAAGCCCCGCTGATTATGCGACGTTTACGGCACGGATAAATCCGTGCCCTTAAGCAAAACGGACTTTTTCAGCATCCTCAAGAGGGCCAAAAGGCCCCCTTTCGACTGCTCGATCCAAGCCGGCTACGGTTTCGGAGCCGAATTGGAATCGGGACGCGGAGGACGCGGAGGCAATGTAATCCCGTCCGCTTTGGCCACGTTGACAATCATTCCCACATGCTGGTGCATCGTGTGCATTGCCTTAATCACCTCTGACTGCAAATCGGGATCGGCAGCCACCGAGGCCTCCTGGTGGAAGTTGTGCAGCTCCTGGTAGTGCGCATTCGTCATAAAGACGATGAATTCTGTATCGAAGTCTTTACCGGACAGGCTACTCAGCTTGTCGTACTCCGCTTGTGCGTCCTTTTCGATCTTCTTCGGGAGCATCACGCCAAGGGCGTCCGCAACCGCCTCCATGTCCTTGTTCATGGCCGAATGGTCATCCACAAGCTTCTGCGCCAGTTCCTTGACTTCCGGTCCGCCCTTCTGGACGGCGAGCGTTCCGAGCTTCACGTCCGCCATTCCGGCTTGCGCCGCCGAGCGCATGAATTTCTTATCGAGCATCTGCTGGCCGGTCTGTCCGGGAGCGCCCAGTGAGTCGCGCATCGAGGTCGATGGGGTCGTCTGCGCCCCGGTCGGCGGCGTCGAACCCGGCTGGTTGGAGGAAGGCTGGTTTATCCCCTGCGGTGACTGCGGATACGGATTAGCGGCGGCGCTGGGGTCTAATTGAGCGACCAACATAGACGGCAGCAGCATAACCGCCGCCCCCAGAACCCCTACATAGAAGCGCTTAGTATTCATGGCGAAACTCCTCGATCTGGTTTCCAACGGATCATGCCGCATGCTGAAGGACTAAGAACTCGTGCTTGCTGCAGGCGTCAATCCTAATTTGGTGCCGGGAACCGGAGAGTAAGTTGCCCAATCGCAAGCATCCTCCGCACCCCGTTCTACTTGGAGCGTTATCCTATCCCTATAGGCTCATAAGGTGCAATAACCATCTTTATCGGCGCATCACCAGACTCATCCAGCTCAAATTTCAGAGCACTCAGGAGTAATCCCCAGGAATGTCCCAAACCATCGCTCCCCTTGCATCGACCGCGATCGTTCAGCCGCCGGTAGCCCGCCGCGATCCCACGCCGACCACACTTCACGGCGTCACCCTCCAGGACGACTACCGCTGGATGCGCGACAAGGACTCGCCTGAAGTTATCGCCTATCTGAATGCCGAGAATGCGTATACCGAAGCCTTCATGGCTCCGACCAAAGATCTCCAGGCAAAGCTCTACGCCGAGATGCTCTCCCACATCAAGGAGACCGACGAGTCCGTACCCTACCGTCTCGGCGACTATTTCTATTCGACCCGCACCGTCGAAGGCAGCCAGTATTCCATCCATTGCCGACGTCCCGCCACCAATCCGGACCTCAACTCGACGTTCGACCCTGCACAGCCCGAGCAGGTCATCCTCGACGTAAACGAGCTTGCAAAAGGTCACGCCTTCATGTCCCTCGGAGGCATGGCCGTCAGCCCCGACGGCAACCTGCTGGCCTACTCGACTGACAACACCGGCTTCCGCCAATACACGCTGCATATCCGCGATCTCCGCACGCTCGAGGACCTCCCCGATACCGCCGAGCGTGTCGGCTCACTCGCCTGGGCGGCCGACTCGCGCACCCTCTTCTACTCCACTGAGGACGAGACCACGAAGCGCCAGGACCACATCTTCCGGCATAGCCTCGGCGCGCCCGCATCGGAAGATGCCATCGTCTTCCACGAGCCGGACGAGCGCTTCAACGTCGGCATCGGCAGGAGCCGCGACGAACTCTACCTGCTGATCGAAGCCGGGAGCCACACGACCAATGAGTACCGCTTTCTCTCCGCCAGCGATCCCACCGGCGACTTCCGCCTGATCGCTCCGCGCATCGACGATCAGGAATACTATCCCGATCACCGCAACGGACTCTTCTACATCCGCACCAACGATGCGGGCAAGAACTTCCGCGTCGTCACAGCGCCGCCCGCCACACCGGACCGCGAACACTGGACTCAACTGATCGCTCTCGACCCGGCACACCCGCTCGAGGATTTCGAGATCTTCCACTCCTTCGCCGTCGCCAGCCGCCGCAAGCTCGGCCTGCCTACGCTCGAAATTCTGCGCTTCGATTCCTCTGCGCGGTCGACCTCACCGGGGCTCGAATCGCCCATCTCAATCGCCTTCCCCGAACCTACCTACTCCGCCGCGCCGCACGTCAACCGCATCTTTTCCGCCAACGTCTTCCGCTACAGCTATCAATCGCTCGTCTCGCCGCCCTCGGTCTACGAATACAACGTAGCCCGCATCGGTACCGAGACCGCGATTGGCGAATCGAAACTCCTCAAGCAGCAGGAGGTCCCCGGCGGCTTCGATCCCGCGCGCTACGCCTCGGAGCGAATCTGGGTGGAGGCGCCCGACGCAGTCTCGCCCACCGGCACCATCCCCGTCCCGGCTTCCATCGTCTACCGCCGCGACGGCTTCCAACACGACGGCACGAATCCGCTGTACATCTACGGATACGGTTCGT
>DASWCA010000215.1:0-12086 GCA_036390355.1 Acidobacteriaceae bacterium | reverse complement strand
CTGAGCCAGTCGCGGCTGGGCGCGTGGCCAGTCTGGGTGGAGATTTCAACGATGTCGCCGTTGCGCAGCTTGGTGCGGAGCGGAACGATGCGGCCGTTGACCTTGGCGCCGATGGTAGTGTTGCCGACCTCGGTGTGGATGGCGTAGGCGAAATCGATGGGGCTGGCGTCTTTGGGAAGGACGACGACCTTGCCCTTGGGCGTGAAGGTGTAGACCTCCTCGGGGTACAGGTCGATCTTGAGGGTCGACATGAACTCGTTGGGGTCGGACATCTCGCGCTGCCACTCCATGAGCTGGCGAACCCAGGCGAGGCGGGCTTCGTCCTTGGCGGTGACGTTGTCGCCGGCCTTGTACTTCCAGTGGGCGGCGATGCCCTCTTCGGCGACGCGGTGCATGTCTTCGGTGCGAATCTGCACCTCGAACTGATGGCCGCCGGGTGCGATGAGCGTCTCGTGCAGGGACTGGTACTGGTTGGGACGCGGCATGACGATAAAGTCTTTGCTGCGCCCGGGCACGGGCTGCCATCGGCTGCGAAGCGGGTAGAGCAGCGCATAACAGTCCTGTACGGTCTGGCAGATGATGCGGATCGCAAGCAGGTCGTACACCTGGTCGACAGGGACCTTTTGATCGGAGAGCTTTTGCTGGATGGAGTAGAGGCGCTTGATGCGCCATTCGACGCGGCCGGCTATCCTGGACTCGCGGAGTATCTCTTCGACCTGTTTGACGATGCCTGTGAGGAAGACTTCGCCTTCGCCGCGAAGCGCGTCGACTTCGGTGGAGAGCTGTTCGTAGGCGTATGGGTCGGTGTAGCGGAAGGCGAGGTCTTCGAGTTCTCCGCGCAGTTTGCCCATGCCGAGCCTATGGGCGAGTGGTGCGAAGATGTCGAGCGTCTCGCGGGCAATCTTCTGCCGCTTCTCCGCGGGAAGATGCTCGAGGGTGCGCATGTTGTGCAGGCGGTCGGCGAGCTTGATGATGACGACACGGACATCCGTGACCATGGCGAGAAGCATCTTGCGAATGTTCTCGGCTTGCTGATCTTCACGGTTCGCGAATTTGATGCGGTCGAGCTTGGTGACGCCTTCGACGATATGCGCGACCTGCTCGCCGAAGCGCTTTTCGATCTCAGCCGTGGTGACGTTGGTGTCTTCGACGGCGTCGTGCAATAGGCCCGCTGCGATGGCGGTGGAGTCCATCTTGAGTTCGGCGAGCACCAGGCCGACTTCGAGCGGATGCACAACGTAGGGCTCGCCCGACGCGCGTTTCTGGCCTTCGTGCTGCTGCAGACAAAAGGCCCAGGCCTGGCGGATGATTTCGAGATCGTCGCCGGGGCGGTTCGTATGGACGTCGTGGAGGAGTTTCGCGAATTTGGCGTCGACCGCGTCCACCAGCTTGGCGCTCGATCCGGAGAGATGCTCTGCGGAACTTGGCTCGGCGGTACCGTCCAATGGCGTTCCCGGGCCGAGCGCTTCCGGCGGCGCAATCGGCGGCGGAGTTGCTCCCTGCCCGTTGCCTGCGTCCGTCGAAATGGGATCGGAAATCTTCCCCTCAGACTTCGGGGGTGCAGCCTTCCCGGGACCTTCGCGGGCTGCTGGAGTGATTGCCATGGCCCATTATAGAAGGCGCGGCGAATATGGCCGGTCACGAGCGGGGAATTGGCGCGGTTTTTCAACTGTTTTCAGGGCTTAGGAGGTTATCCACCAGAGGCGTTTGACAGTCGAAAGACGGCGGGCGTAGATTTCTGGAACTCGCATTGCCGGTGAGACGATCCGTTTGGCAGATGCGGGTTTTCGGCAGACGTTCGCGCAAGGCACGGCCACGCTGCCAGCTCGTAAGGCTCTTCATTTTGTTCGAAACAGGTCCTTAGCGGGCCATTGTTTTCCTCTCCTCCCCGGAGCTTGAGCCGTTAACAATGGAGGCGCTATGGACCCGCAGATTCTGGTCGCGTGCATCGGCAATATTTCTCTGGGCGACGATGGCTTCGGCGTGGAAGCCGCGCGTGCGCTTTCGGCGACGGACATGCCGTCCGGCGTGACGGTCGTCGATTACGGCGTTCGCGGATCGGACCTTGCCCATGCGCTACTCGATCCATGGCAGTCGGTGGTGCTGGTCGACGCCGTCTCGCGTGGCAAGCGGCCGGGGACGATTTACCTGATGCAGGCCGCGGACACAGCAGGTACGAGCGTCGAGATGACCCGGCTCGATACGCATTCGATGGACACGGCGCAGGTGCTGAATCTGGCGCGGTCGCTGGGCGAGGTGCACGCAAAGGTCTTCATTGTGGGCTGCGAGCCACAGGATTTCGGCGATAAATTGCGCGGACGCACGGGACTGTCGGCGGCGGTCGAAGCGGCTGTTCCGGAGGCGGCGAGCATGGTCCGCGAGATGGTCCTGAGGCTCCAGCAGACGGCTGCAACTGAGCACAGCCGCCTGGATCAGCGAATGCCTGGAGCAGCCTGACGGCGATCGTGGAGGATCGCGTCCGCGAGGTGTTCGCATCCCTTACGGCACGAATTGCAGCGAATAGGTCGTTGTGGGGTCTAACGGTCCGTGCAGAATTCCGAGAGACTTGAGCTGGTCGTAGCTCGCCTGCCAGCGGGCAGCGGTCATGTGGCCGGTCTGCGCGCCCGAAGAATCCTCGCCGGTGACGAAGCCGCCATCGCGCAAGGCCTGTGCAGTGTACGTCTCCTGGGCGGGATTGAGGGCGGGGTTCAGTTTGAGCAGAAGCGCATTGGTGGGGGCGGGTTCGCTGAGATAAGACTGCCAGCCATGAATGCTCGCGCGCACGAATTTGGCGACGATATCGGGATGCTGCGCCAGGTAATTTCGCGAGGTGAAGGAGACCCGGTAGGGATCGTAGCCCGACGAACTGATGAGCAACGTGCGCACGTCGGCTCCGGCTTGTTTGGCGAAGAACGGTTCGCTGGTGATGAAGATCTGCTGCACGTAATTGGGGTCGGCGAGGAAGTTCGCGATGGAGTGCGTCGACGGAACCTGGCGAACCTGGTGCAGGTTGTAGCGCGAGATTACGTACTTGAGCCAGGTGGCGCCGGTCTGCGCGGCGATGGTGCGGCCCTCGAGATCGGCGAAGCTGTGGATCGGCGAGTCCTTGTGCATCATGATGGCCTGGGGATCGTGCTGCATGGTTGCGGAGACGCCGACAAGGGGAAGTCCGTTCGAACTCCACTCCAGAATCTGGTCGCTGGAGCCGAGTCCGATGTCCACTTGTCCGCTGGCGACGAGTTGGGCTGCGCTGCCGAATTGCGGCAATGGCAGGATCGTCACGTCGAGTCCTTCGGCCTTGTAATAGCCAAGCAACTGCGCGGCGAAGAAGCCTCCCTGTTCAGGTTGCGGATACCAATCGAGCTGCAGGCGGATGGGAGTGAGTCCGTTCGCCGCTGCAGGCGGATGGCTGCGACAGCCAGAGAGGGCAAACGCAACGGCGAGGGAGAACGCGGCGAGTTTCTTGAGTCTCAACGTCGGCCTCATCGGTGGAGTGGGGACCTGTTCCATGAAACTTATCATGCGGTTTGCGGAGGGGCGGTTGACTTTCTTTGCGCCCCAAGCCGTGCGGCGAGCTGGAGCAGAGATTCGTCGCATCCATGCGCGGCCGCGAGTTGCATGCCGCCGGAAGAGCAGGGAATCGTGACCACCGGGACGCCTGCCAGGCTGAACGGCGCGGTGTAGCGGAGGAGGCGCGGGCGAGTCTGGCTGTGATCGGCGCCCGCATCGAGGCGCACCAGGGGCGAGGCCGGAAGCAGGATCAGCTCGTGCTCGGCGAAGAGTGCGTCGATGCCGGTGCGGAAGGACTGATGACGCTGGCGCTGCTTGTCCAATTCCTTCGCGTCGATGCTCGCGCCCCACTCCAGGCGCTGGCGGATGGATGCTTCGAAGTGGTCGAAGTTGCCGGCATGGATGCGCGCGGCTTCGAATGCCTGGATGGGGGCGAGGATGTCGAGTGCGTCGGCCCACCACGCAGTATCGATCTGCGTCGCATGCAAGCCGAGGGACTCGAGTTCGCCGATGCATGCGTGGAAACAAGCGGCAATCTCCGGCTCGCAGTCGTGGAGAAAGGCGTCGTCGACGACAGCGAATCGGGTGAAGCCGCGGGCTGGCGCGGTTTTCTCCGGAGCGAAGAGGCTGGCCAGCAGCGGCGCGTCTTCGAGATCGCGAAACAGGCCGCCCATAGTGTCGAACGATTGTGCCAGATGGGCGCCGCCACGCCAGTCGCCACGACCGATGGACGCGCGATAGCCGGCGAGTCCGCAGAGGGCTGCCGGCGCGCGGACGGAGCCACCGGTATCGGTGCCAAGTGCGAAGACAGCGGAGCCCTCTTGAACACTTGCAGCTGCGCCGGAGGAGGACCCGCCGGTGAGTGCGGCGGCATCGCGGGGTTGCAGGCAGTCGCCGAATTCGGGGTTCTCGCCGGTGATGCCGTAGGCAATGGGATGGAGGTGAGTCTTGCCGGTGATGATAGCGCCGGCCGATCGGAGACGCTCCACCAGCCACGAATCGCGCGCGGCGATGCCGAGTGAGTCGCGGTAGAAACGCACGCCGCTGCTGGTGGGCGCGCCGGCGAGATCGAAGCAATCCTTTACGGAGACAGGCAAGCCCCACAGCGGATCGCGGCCGTCGTCGAAGGGCCCGCCGGCGCTGCGCGGCATAGCCTCGGCGCGGAGAGCTTCCGCGCGCGTCCATGCTGGGTCCTGCCACAGATAAGTATTGCGGCTCTCATTCCTGTTCGAAGCGGCCAGAGCCCGCTCAGCCAGCGCGGACGGCGACGTGACACCGTTCGCGAGCGCGGTGCGAAGCTCTCGGATGGTCCATGGGATATCGGCCATGGATTGATTGTAGGGGCAGGATGGTTAGTCAGGCGCAGGCCCGAATTTTGACGCCTGAGCATGGCATGCTAACTTCGACTATGGGTGTTGGTACGAGCAGCTTGCGTCGCCAGAGCGAGAAACAGCGGGGGATTTCCGGCGCACATCTCGACCTGGAACGGATGGCGGCGATCGCAGCATTCACGGCGCGATCCATGCGCACGGAGCGCCCGCGCCCGTTTGGCGCCTCGATCATTCACACCAAGTCAGGAACGCTTCTTCTGCGCGCGTTGAATGCGGTGGCGCAGCAATGGGATCCCAGCGCGCATGCCGAGGTGCGGGCAATCCGAATGGCGACGAAACGGCTGAAGACGCTCTCGCTGGCGGGATACACGCTTTATACAACCTGCGAGCCCTGCCCTATGTGCATGAGCACGGCGTTGTGGGCTGGGCTGGATCGCATTGTCTACGGCGCGACCATTGAAGACGCAAATCGCCATTGCAGGCAGATCCAGATTCCCGCGTCGGAGGTGGCGCTGCGCAGCGATATGACGTGCGTGGTGGACGGCCCGATTCTGCGCGACGAATGCTATTCTCTTTTTACTCATCCCCAAATGAAGCGGGCCTTTCGTCTCTGGTCCACGCGCAAACGCAAGTAGCTGACTACGAACTTGATCGCATCGAGCGAGGTCTTCTTAAATGGTCGACGGACTTGCAGCGGCGCTGTCTGAGATCGTCGCCGATCCTGCGCGAGTATTGACCGCGCCGGCAGTGGTCGATCGTTTGTCACACGATTTCTACTGGTACTCGCCAGTGTTGCGACCGCTGTTGGCGAACAAGACTGGCGAGGTTGCCGTCCAGCCACTGAACGCGACCGAGGTGCTGGCGATCTTGCGCTTTGCGCGTCAACGTGGAGTGCCGGTGACCACTCGCGGCGCAGGCACAGGGAATTATGGGCAGTGCGTTCCGCTGCAGGGCGGGATTATTCTCGACCTCTCCTTGATGGACAAACTGGAGGCGATTACGGAGGACGGCGTGGCCGTGTGCATGCCGGGTTTGCGGCTGGGCGCGCTCGAGACTGAGGCGCGCAAGTTGGGATGGGAACTGCGGATGTATCCGTCAACATTGGTGAAAGCCTCAGTCGGAGGATTCCTTGGCGGCGGGTCGGGCGGCATCGGATCGGTTGCTCATGGCGGACTCCGCGACTTCGATACGGTGCGCGCCTTCGAAGTGGCGACCATGGAGGCGGAGCCACGGCTGGTGCTGCATGAGGGCACAACGGTGCATGAGATTCTGCACGCATGGGGCACAAACGGAGTGCTGACACGAATCTGGTTCGCGCTGACGCCGGCGATCGCATGGACCCAGGTCACCATAGCCTTCGACAGCTATGACCACGCGTTTAGCTTTACCGAGTCGATTGCGACGGGGTCGGAGTGGACCAAGCGATTGGCGACTGTATTCGAGTGGCCGATCCCGTCATTTTTTACCCCTGTAAAGAATCTCATGCGCGACGGCAAGGCGCTGGCGCTGATCATGATTGCGACGATGCAAGCTGCGCGGCTATATGCAGCGGCCGAAGCTGCCGGTGGCGAGGTGACGTTCTCGGGAGCGTACGAGGGACCGCGCACACAGCCGCTGCTGAGCGACTACACGTGGAACCACACGACGCTGTGGGCGATGAAGGCCGATCCTGCTTACACCTATCTGCAGTGCGGCTTCTCGCCCACGGAGTGCAGAGAGCAGTTCCGTAAACTGCGTGAGCGTTTTGGCGACGAGATTCTGTTTCACATCGAGTTCATGAAGAACGGCCAGGGAATTGTAATTCCGGGCGCGATTCCAGTTGTGCGCTTTACAACCGAGGAGCGACTGAACGAGATGATTGATTATTGCCGGTCGATTGATGTGTTTGTCGCCAACCCGCATGTGAATTATCTGGAGGACGCAGGACGCTTTCGCGCGGACAATATTCAACTGAGAGCGAAGGAGAAGTACGATCCGCTGGGCTTGCTGAATCCGGGAAAGATGATCAGCTTTCGCAGAGAGCAGGTGAGCCAGTGAAGACCTGGATTCCGGACACTCGCAATTTTGCGTACCTCACATGGAAGCAGGTAGACGCGTTGCCGCGCGATCGCACACTGCTGGTTCTGCCAACGGCGGCGATCGAGCAGCACGGACATCATCTGCCACTGGCGACTGACACGCTGATCAATAATCTGCTGCTGGGCAAGGCGTTGGCGCTGATTGCGCCGGAGTTGCCCATCTATGCGCTGCCGCCTGTCTGCTATGGCAAGAGCAACGAACACGCGGGATTTCCGGGAACGCTCTCGGTGAGCGCGCAGACGTTTCTCGCCGTGGTACGCGATCTCGGCGCGAGTATTGCAGCAGGCGGATTTCAGAAGCTTGTGCTCTACAACACTCATGGCGGGAATACTTCTCTTGTGGATGTGTTGGCGCGCGATCTGCGCGCGGAGTTCGGGCTGCGAACCTTCTCGTTGTTCGGCTCGGGCGGCGCGACATTCGAAGGTGTAAGCGTGCAGGAGCGTACGTATGGTTTTCACGCCGGCGAGGTAGAGACTGCATTTCTGCTGCATGCAACGCCTGATCTTGTGCATCCCACGGAGTACACGACGAACTATATCGCTCGCGTGGACCATCCGGAGTTGCTGAAGCCAGAAGGATCGTCGGCGAACTTCGCATGGCTCACGAAAGATATCGCGCCCAGCGGCGTGATGGGCGATCCGACCGGTGCGACGGTTGAGAGCGGAGAGCGATGGTCGAACGAAGCAGCCGCGCGCATCGCGGAGATTCTGGTCGCGATGTACAACTTCGAGCCGAGTCACGGAGCTTGACCATGGCCCTGTCCGACTGCGGAAATGGCGTTCGCCTGGAGCGCGGTGTCGGGTGCCGGCTTGGCGACGGCACGACGCTGATGTCCGATCATTATTATCCCGCGGGCGAAGGGCCGTGGCCCACTTTGTTGATGCGCCAGCCATATGGTCGCGACATCGCTTCGACGGTGGTGTATCCGCATCCCGTGTGGTTTGCGCGGCACGGCTATTACGTTGTCATCCAGGATGTGCGCGGGCGTGGCGGCTCAGAAGGCGAGTTCTATCCCTTTCGCAACGAAGGCCCTGATGGTGCGGAGACGATTGCGTGGGTGCGTCGTCAGTCGGCTTCGAACGGGCGCGTTGGGATGTACGGATTTTCCTACCAGGGAGCGACGCAGTTGCTTGCCGCCGCGGAGCAGCCGGAGGGTCTCGAGTGCATTGCACCGCACATGACGGCCACGGACCTCTATCACGGCTGGTTTTATCACCACGGCGCGTTGCGGCTGAATTCGAGCCTTGGGTGGGGTATTCAGATGCTGCGCGAGGATGCGCGACGCCTCAAATTGCGCGACGCAAGCGACAAGCTTGAGGCCGCGTGGGCCAATATTCGCGGGCAGGCTACGCATGTTCCGTATGCCAAACATCCGGCGATCACGGATAGCGCATTGCCGAGCTATGTGCGCGACTGGTTCGCACATCGCGACCCCGGCGACTACTGGCGTCGGCAGGATATCAGCACGCGCCTCGACAGAATTCAGATTCCCGCGCTGCACATTTCGGGCTGGTTCGACACGTATCTGACCGGCTCGATCGACGGCTATCTCGCGCTACGCGAACAAGCCGGCAATGAGTTCGCGCGCAACAATCAATTTTTGATTGCTGGACCATGGGTGCATCATCCCTGGGGAGATCGCGTTGGCGATGCGAACCTGGGCGAAGCTGCGAACCTCGACACGGACGCTCTGCTGTTGCGATGGTTCGATCACTGGCTGAAGGACTCGCAGGACTTCAGCGGTGAGCCGCGCATTCGATACTTTGCTCTTGGCTCGAATGAGTGGCGGAATGCCGACGAGTGGCCGGCTGAGAGCGCGCATACACTCTATCTGCATAGCAACGGAAAGGCCAACGCGCGCAAGGGCGACGGGACGCTCAGTGGCGAAGCGCCCAGCGAAGAAGAGCCTCGCGACGTGTTCGTCTACGATCCGGAGGTACCTGTGATGGCGCCCGCTGGTCCGCTCGCGATGAGTGGACCCCACGACCAGGCGGCATTGGAGATGGCGAACAACGTGCTGGTCTATACGTCGGAACCCACGGTGCGCGACGCAGAGATCTTCGGACAGGCGCGTGTTCTGCTGTATGCGGCAACATCCGCGCCGCACACGGACTTCACGGCGAAGATGGTGCGGGTTACGTGTAGCGGGCGAGCGGAGTTCGTGTCGATTGGCATCGCTCGCAGTTCGTGGCTGTTTCGCGATGCGGGCTACTCGGCGGACAAGGTCCATGCGTGGGAGTTCACTTTGGAGCCCGTTGCCTTTGTCCTGGCAGAGGGCGAGCGGCTGCGTCTGGAGATTGCAAGCTCCGCATTCCCTCTGTATGACCGGAACCCCTCCACCAATGTTTCTCCGGAAGATGCGGACAACTGGAATTGGAGCCGCTCGACACAGCAGGTTCTGCATTCCTCGACGCATCCTTCAGCGCTCTATCTTCCGCTGGCGGGAGAGTCGCCATGGTGATGTCGGGATCGATTCCAGAGATTGCGATCGGCGGTGTGAGTAAGCGTTTTCGCGATGGAGCCGTCGCGCTCGAAAGAGTTTCCCTGAACGTCGAGCGCGGTGAGTTTGTCACATTTCTCGGCCCGTCGGGATGCGGCAAATCGACACTGCTCAAGCTGGTATCGGGGCTCAGTCCCGTCAGTGAAGGCAATGTGCAAGTCAATGGAATGACGCCGAAGAACGCTCGCGAGCTGATGAGCTTCATCTTCCAGGACGCGACATTGCTGCCATGGAGAACGGTCGAGCAGAATGTCGGCCTGGAGTTGGAACTCGAACATGCAGCACGGCCCCTGCGCGCGGAACGCGTAGCAAAAATGCTGGACCTGGTTGGCCTCAGCCACGTGGCAAAAAGTTATCCGCGGCAGCTCTCCGGCGGCATGAAGATGCGCGTTTCAATAGCGCGCGCGCTGGTGACGCGGCCGCGGATTCTGCTCATGGATGAACCCTTCGCCGCACTGGACGAGATGTCGCGCGACCGGTTGAATGAGGAGCTGCTGCGACTGTATAGCGAACAGAAATGGACGGTGCTGTTCGTGACCCACTCAGTAGCTGAGGCTGTGTTTCTGTCTTCGCGGATTGTGATTCTGGCCGCGCATCCCGGGCGTGTGGCGCACGAGATGGATGTGGATCTTCCGTGGCCGCGCACAGCGGAAACGCGCGAATCAGCAGCATTTGAACAACAAGTGGCGCAGGCATCGCGGATGCTGCGCGGGGTATACCAGGCATGAAGAGGCATAGCCTGCTGGCGCTCAACAGTGCGATTGTCCTCGCGTGTCTGCTGGGCCTGTGGCAGGCGGTCGTCAGCCTCAATCATTTGCCGAAGTACATTCTTCCCGGCCCCGTAGCTGTGGCCCATGCGGTGCATGATCGCTTCCCATCGCTTTTGAATTCGCTCGCAATTACCACACAGGAGGCAGCGGGCGGTTTGGCGGCCAGCATCGTCGTGGGAGTGGCAGCGGCGATGGTGTTTGCGCAGTGGCACTGGCTGCGCAAGCTGCTGTATCCCTATACGATCCTTCTGCAGACAGTTCCGATCGTGGCCATTGCGCCGCTCATCATCAATTGGCTAGGTGCCGGAATGTCTTCGGTGACGATCGTGACCTTCATCATCAGTCTCGCGCCCATTATCGCGAACACTACGCAGGGACTCATCAGCGTGGATCAGAATCTGATTCATCTGTTTGTCATGTATAAAGCGACACCCGCGCAGATTCTGTTCAAGCTGCGGCTGCCGAACTCGTTGCCGAACCTCTTTACCGGCATTCGCATTTCGGCTGGCATCAGTGTCATCGGCGCCATCACCGGCGAGTTATTTGCCAGCTCCACGCGGGTCGGTGAAGGTGGCCTCGGCTATGCGATCACGTATGCCAGCAATCAGATGGAGACTGCATATTTGTTTGCACTGGTGTTCGCCGCGGCGATGCTTGGATTCTCATTCTTTTTTACCGTGATGTTCGTGGAGTGGATGGCTCTGCATAAGTGGCACGAGTCGAAGCTACCGCAGATGGCCGAGTAGGAGACGACGTTATGTTGCGCATGGAATCGGAGACTGGCTGGTGGCTGATCACGCATCCGGATCACGCTCGTCTTGCCGGGGAATTTGCGGCGGCCTGGGGCAACGCGCAGTTTCGCAGGCCGGAGCCGCGCGCGCGCGTGCTGAAGGGCATCGCTCGCCACGATGATGGCTGGACTGAGCGGGACGCGCATCCTTCGATCACCCGGCAAGGAAAGCCATCGGCCTTTTCGACGGAACTTGTCGGCAAGTATTCCGCGTTCGAAGAGATCGATATTGAGGAATATCTTGCGGTGCGCGATCGTGCGGTGCGGATTATCGCGGAAGAGGATGCGTATGCCGGTCTGCTGATCTCTATGCACACTTACAATCTGCTGACGGCACCCGCTGATCGCTCGACGATTGCCGCGGATGGACTTGTGAGGCTGGACGCTTTTCTCGATCGGCTGAGGGAGTATCAGGACGAATTGCGAGTCCCAATTGCGGAGGATTCATCTCTTACGGAGAATGAAAAGTCAGCACACACAGTGCTCGAACATTTCCGCCTCTTGCAGGCTTGCGACAATCTTTCGCTGCTGACGTGCGTGGCCTTCGGTTCGCCGGCGCATCTGCTGCACCCCCTTCCGCTGAACGATGGCGGCACTGCGGAGGTCGAGGTGCTGCCACTCGCGCCGCGTCACTTCCGGTTGTCGCCGTGGCCCTTCGAAGATCGAAGAATGCAATTTACCTTTCCGGCGCGGCACGTAGCACATAGGCTCTTTGCGGATTCGCGCAGCCTTGAAAGCGCCTTCAACGCTGCACCGGTAGAGCAGTTGACGGTAAGGCTGTCGGAGTAGCTCAGGCCTTTGGCAGCAGCGAAACATGGGCCTGAACGATGCGCCAACCTTCAGGCATGCGCACCCACACCTGGCTCTGGCGACCGCGGACGATTCCGGAGGCCGTCGTTCGTTCGAACTCAAGCGTAATGCTGGCAAAGTCGCGGTCGAAGGAGACGATGTCCAGGCGCGTTACGGTTCGCGCAATACCGGCTGAGAGACGGCCTTTGCGGAAGGCCTCCAGCTCCTCCGGGCCATAGAGATTTTCCGTAACGCCGAAGCGCATCACCTGCGGGCCAGTCCAGAACATGTTGACCAGAGTGTCCACATCGTTGGCG
>DASWCA010000214.1:0-2942 GCA_036390355.1 Acidobacteriaceae bacterium | reverse complement strand
GAGACCGACGAATCTCTCTCCGGCAGCGCGTATGTGCTGGGCGGACACCTTTCGCATGTCTCGAAGGCAAATGGAGAGCGCCGCGGACACCGCGTCACAGTGAGTCCGCTGTTCTTTGGGTTGCTGGCTGTCGTCGCGCTTCTTCTGCTGTCCCTTGTCATTGTGCCGCGGGCTCGGCGCCGCGCAGCCGTCAGGCAGCCGATCTGACTGGACGAACCAAAGAGTCTCTATTGGGATAAGAAAGGGATGCACCCCTATGGTTGCATCCCTTTTTTTATTTCGATGATTTGCACGATGCTAGAACGGGTTCAGTTTGGAGAGACCCTTCTTCTTCTTGTGCTTGCTGGAGGATTCGTCGCTCTTGTCGAACTCCGGCTTCGGATTCTTCTTTCCGTTGGCGTTTGGAGCCTGTGCCGCCGGCTGGGGTTTGGACGCGATGTCGTTGACTGCGTTGGGGGCCTCGGCAGGCTTTTCAGCCGCGGGCAATGGCGTCGCGTTTTCCGGTCCAACGGCCTTGAGGCCGCCGTTGTTGTCGGTCGGCTTTACGGTCGCTCCAGGGGTCAGAATCTGTACGCCCATGCTATTTCCGCTGGCCGCAGGGGTGGCGGGTGTGTTGCCCGATTCACTGGTCACGGCCGACCCCGTTGAAGCTGCTGCACCTGCTGCGGGAACATCCTGAAGCTGAAGCGGCGCTGCCGGAGGCGCAGGAGTAGCGGCGGTCGACGTGGTTGCGGCGCTGGGATCCGGGGCCGGTGCGGCGCCGTTTGTAGCAGGCGCCTCGGCTTTGGCCGCGCCAGGGCTCATCGCGTCGTTGAAATCGGCGGTGATCTTGTTAATGACGTGGGGAGCAATCGTCGGGGTGGGATCGGCAAGTGTCGGGTCACCGTCTCTGGCCGCCAACACTACGTCCGGCTTGTGCATGACCAGGAGCGTCGCTCGATCCTGCAGGCGATACTGCCTGCGGCTGTTTTCGAGCGCGACACTTGCCGCGATCTGCTCGGGCGTGGGCGTTGGGATCGGCACATTCATCGCATCCAGCCGGTCGCGCGCATCCTCGACGTGGGGAGCGGCCGAGTGCTCGAGAACGACTTTGGTGTAAGCGGCAATCGCCGCGTCGTCATAGGTCTTTTCCAGCTTGGCCTTGGCAGCTTCGGGAAGCTTCATCGTCCGGACATAGCGGGCTTCGGTCTCATAGGCGTCGCCGAGTCCGATCAGCACGTCGTCCATGTGACTGTACTGAGGATACGTGTCGACGACCGTTTGATAGCGGGCGATCGCCGCCGGCCAGTTGTTGGAGTGGACAGCGTAAAACGCGGCGATGGCCGACTCACGCGTGGCCATGACTTCCTGCACCTCGCGCAGCCGCTGCTTGGCCTGCGGCACCAGAGTCGACTCGGGGAACTGCTGGAGCATGAGGCGGTACTCTTCCTGGGCGTGCGTGCATTTGGCGTAGTCGCGGTCGGGCTTATCCATCTGACGGAAGTAGATGTCGCCTACGCGCATCTGCGCCTCGGCGGCTTCGGGTGCGTTGGGGAAGAAGGTGATGAAGTCCTTGTACTCCTGCTCGGCCTGAGTGAGGGCTGCGGTGCCGCCCTCTTTGTACCAGCTGTCGGCGATCGCCAGCTTGGCCTTCATCTGGTACTGCGAGTCGGGATAGGTGTTGAGCAAGGTCTGCAGGTCGAGGCGTGCGACATCGAAGTGGCCGCGCTTGGTGGCGTCGAGCGCCTTGTCGTAGAGCACCTTGTCGGGAAGACCGGCATCGACCGGGGCAATCTTCTTCTCCTTCTGCAACTCCTTCTTGGTGTCCTTGGACTGAACAACCTTTTCCTTTTTGCTGGGAGATGCGGAGAGGGTGACGGTCTGCTGCTGTTTCCCGTTGGCGTCGGTTGTGGTTTGCGACGAACCGGTCACCTGGGCCATTGCACCCATGGAAGAGACCATCAGACCGGCGATTGTGAGGCCAGCCAATGAGCCGGCCTTGCTGCTTGGAAACCAGACACTTGGAAAAAAGGAACTCTTGTTCATCCGCTATAAATCCCATCCGCCTCGCGTCCGAGTCATGTCGTCCAAGACGCTCAGGCTGCCTTCCATTCTAAACTTCCCGTTCGATTTGTGCCGGGGAAGCCGCTCGCGCCAGTTTGAGGAATTCCCTGGCGTTTTGTTCCGTTTTGCCCGGGGCGAAGATCGCCGATCCGGCCACTAGCATGTCCGCTCCTGCTTCGACCACGAGAGCGACCGTATCGTGAGCAACGCCGCCATCGACCTCGATGCGAAAGTTGAGTCCCATCTCCTCGCGCATCTCGGCGAGATGGGCGATTTTGTCGAGGGCGAGGGGGAGAAACTCCTGGCCTCCGAAGCCTGGGTTGACGCTCATGACGAGCACATGATGCACCATTGGAAGGACTTCGATAAGGGACTCGACCGGCGTGGCGGGGTTGATGACGACGGCGGGCTGCATTCCGTTGAGCGCGATCTGCTGGAGCGTGCGGTGCAGGTGGCGGCAGACCTCCTGGTGCACGCTCATCATGTCGGCTCCGGCTTCGGCGAAGGCTTCGATGAAGTCGTCGGGATTTTCGACCATCATGTGGCAGTCCAGCGGCAGCTTCGTAACCGTGCGAAGGGCCTTGACCATGGGCGGGCCGAAGGTGATGTTCGGGACGAAGTGGCCGTCCATGACATCGACGTGGACGATGGTGCCGCCGCCGCGCTCGGCCGCCGAGACTTCGTCGGCGAGGTGGGCGAAATCGGAGGCGAGGATGGAGAATGCCAGTTCAATCACTTGCGGTCTGCTCCTGTCTGCAAGTCTACCAGTGGGGATGAGGTCGGAAGTGGCGTCGCTTCGGGTTGAACACTTGGATTCGGCCCGTTTGTGTACTTGCCTATTTTGGAGCGGATGAGTTGGTTGCAGAAAACACTGTTTTCATGCACTTTCGAGTGTCCGT
>DASWCA010000213.1:0-2722 GCA_036390355.1 Acidobacteriaceae bacterium | reverse complement strand
CTGCCGGGCTGAGCACGGTAACGTTTGTCTGGCTGGCGCGGCTGTCGACCTGGCTCACGACAAAGCGCTGCATGGCGGTGTCGTAAGTCCGCTCGGCCGATTCCATGTTGCGTTTGAGCACTGTAAGCTCATTGCGATTCTCCTTGAGCCCGAGCACCCGTGCGTGCTGCGCCGCCAACGCTCTCCTCAGCTCCACCTCGCGCTGACGGCTCTGGCGCGCCGAGCTCTCGATTCCCGCCACGATTTTCCTCATTTCGGCGTCGAGTTTCTCGCGCAGGCTCCGGTTCTCGGAGAGCCGACGCTGGTATTGCGGATAGTTGCTGCCGTATTGCGTAGCCAGTTCCTGCAGTTTCGCTTCTCCCTGCAGGAGATCCGTCTTCAGCCTCTGAATGAACGGATTGTCGAGAACGTCCGGCAGTCTGTCCGGAGAGCCGCCCGGTTCGAGGAATTTGCGCGCCTGCTGCTCCCGGGTATTCCATTGGAGCGTCTGTTCCTGCGCTCTCAGCACCTGTTCCGACAGCACTCCCAAGCGGGTGTTATCGACGTCGACGCGCTCGTCGTCCGAGACAATACCGTGCTGCCTGTGATAATCCGTCAGCTTCGCCTGGGCGTCCTCCAGATTGGCTCTCAGGCTCTTCAACTGCTCGTCGAACCATGCCGCCGCCTCCCGGGTGGGCTCCACGCGCAATTCAAGCATCGTGTTGACATAAGCTTTGGCGAACGCGTTGGCGATCGCCGCCGAATGGCGGGGGTCGGCGGCTGAGAAGCTTACTTGAATGACGTTGCTCTGCGAGGTTTCCACTTTGAGTTTTTTGAGCAAGCTCTCGATCAGCCAGTCCTCGATCGATCCCTCGCCTCCCGCTTCTTCCTCGAAGGCCGCTTGTGTCGAAGGGCTCTCCGCGAGCTTCAGGTCCTGCACCACCTTGCGCGCCACTTTCTTGCTGGTGATGATATCCATCTGCGTCTGCAGGTAGCTGAGCCTCTCTTGCGGGAGAATGAGGGGACGAAGGACATTGCTCAGTGACTGCTCGTCCTTGGCGTCCACCAGCAGCGACACCGTCGCCTTGTAGGATTTCGGCAGCAGCAGGCTCGCCACGATGGCGGCCAGAACGGTGGCGGCCAGCACCGTGGCAAACACGCCGAAGCGCGCGCGCAATGCGAGCAGAAACTGTTGGAGGCTCACGATGTGTTCGAGGCGGGCGGTTGATTTAGCCGATCGCGCAGGGCCCGTGCGCTAGAACAGGCTCTCCCTGACATAAACCACGTCGTCGGGCTGGAGCGTATCGGTCAGGCGCGCGTCGATCGTGTGGAGTTCCCCGGCCGATGTCCTGCGGCGGATTTTCAAACCCCGGTCCGTGCCGCGCAGCGTTACGCCACCGCCGACCGAGAGCGCCTGCATCACGGTCATGGCCGGCTCCAGCCGATACGTACCCGCGCGCTGGACTTCCCCGTAGATGTAGAAAACCGGGGCGCGCTGCACGAAAATCGCGTCGCCGCTCTCCAACTGAAGATTCTGCGATAAATCGCCCGTGCGATACATGGATGGCACATTGATTTCCAGTTTCACGGTCTTGCCATTGCGCGTGATCATCACGGTGACGTTGTCGTCGCCGGTCGGGCTGATCCCGCCGGCGAGCGCCAATATGTCGGTCAGACTCGAACTGATGTCATCGAGCGCATATCGCCCCGGGCGGGCAACCTGACCGAGCACCGAAACCTGCCGGCTACGCACCCGGATCACGTTGAGACTGACTTGGGGTTTCAGCACGAACTTTCCCTCTATCAACTGCTTGGCGATCCGCGCCTCTGCCCCCGCAGGCGTGAGCCCTGCAAGCGAAATTTCGCCAATCAGGGGAAAGCTGATGGTGCCCCGCTCGGAGATGCGCGTCTCGGTGGTGAGATCCGGGTTTTGGAACACCGTAATACGGACGGAATCGCCGCCCCCGAGAATCTCGCGTGATTGGCCAAAAGCCGTGACCGACAGTGTCATTACCGCGAGACAAAGCACGGCGGCGAAGCGTCGCGCTGCGATCGGCGAAATGGCGGATTGGTTTTTGTATGGCTGCATCGCTTCAGCGGCCATGTCGCGAGCAAGCTATCGCAACAGGCTGAACCGGCTCCGTTCGATAGCCCCTTCCTCCTAAGAGAAGTCTGTCGACCATGCCTGGTCTCCTTGCGTGATGGGGAAGGGTTCGTCGATCCCCGAAGTCAATCGCCTGACTCGTTGCCGCCGGCGAATGACGTGGATTGCAAGCGCACGGAGCGCCACGATAGTCGCACCACGTTTATAGATGATTTTCCAGACTGATCCGATCGGACTATCCGGAACACGATTCACGCCGCCCCACCGAGCTGCGCCTGGGGGTCGGCGACTTCGACGGCGACGGCAAGGCCGACATCCTGTGGCGCAACAGCGCAACCGACCAGGACGTGATTCTGGCTCATGAACGGCACCACGATAATTCCCCTGCTCTGACTTTAGAAACGCTTGACGCACGGCTCAAACCCCCGCTGTTGTAGTAGCCGAGCCCATCGGGGCGTAATCCATACGGGCCGATGCGGACGGACTACGCGCGCCTCACGAGCATGAAACATGCGCCTTTTATTTTCAATCCCGCAACACTCACCAAACCAAGGAGGTCAATATGCGTCACACAAAGTTTTGCCGCTGGAACGTCAGCGGAGCACTTGTAGTGCTGGCCAGTCTGCTCGCATGGCCTGC
>DASWCA010000212.1:0-2397 GCA_036390355.1 Acidobacteriaceae bacterium | reverse complement strand
GACCAATCATGCGCCGCAACGTCGTCAGCCAACACACTCATCGGCGTCGGTTGCCCTCACGCACCTCCGTCGTGCGCAAACCTCCATAGCGCTCGGCGCTCGCGGCGCCACCGCCTGCCTTTCCCGCGGGTTCCTTCATTGAAGGCTTTCGGACGCCGGCCACGGTGCAAGCCGCATCGCTGCGATCGGCCGGCATCCGAAACCCTCAACATAAGCAGACCACGAGTTACCGGGCTGCTCCACCCCTCGATAACCCGCTGCGCGCCTTTAAGGGGAACCGCTTTCCGCGAAGCGGGATGAGTGACCTAACGCACATTCCGCGCCGTAGCTTTGTGACAAAAGCTATCCGTGAGCCCCCTCCGTCAGGAACGAAAACTGGCACGAAACAGGATGGTGGGGGAAAGCGCACTCGACGTCGTTCAGTGCGCGTTTCGATCCTGACTCCGTGAATCAGGGTGTCGTGAATCAGGGTTGTCGTCACATCGGCCGTCGACCATAATCTCCTGGTCCCAGCAACGAACGAATGCCCGAAACATGAGTGAGACAGAAGCACAACATGAGGCTTCCGCGGGCGCGCCCAGCGGGCAAGACCGGCCTCCACGTCAGGAGCCGCCTCGTGGCAAGAAGCCTGGCTCCTCTCGGGGCACCCTGATCGGAATTGCCGGCGGGCTGGTGATCGCTGGAATAGCCGCCGTCGTCGTATTGCCCAGCCTCGTCGGCGACAAACCGGCTGGCGTTGGTGAGGAATCCACTCTGGAAGTACTTGTACCAGCCGACATCAATGCAGCTCTTCCTACCCTCGATCCGGCAACTTCGAAAGCAGCGGTGGATGACGCGAAGAACTGCAAGGCGCCGTTGGCATGGGTGACGTTGACGCAACGACCGAGTGGGCATGGTGGCATGGTGCGCGTCCGTTCGGGACAATATGTGTCGCCGCCGATCAATCTCACCACCACACCTCAGCGCGTCGCTGTTCCCTATCCTGCGCCTTATCCCGCGGGCCGTGGAGTTCTTACATTGGTCGGAGAGGCGGACCAGGTGGGGTTCTACCTGACGCCCGGGGGCGTTCACGACGTGAACGGCACGTATTCCGTCAACGTGCATTGGCAGGTTCGCAACCCGTGCCCATGAATCTGAAAATGGGTAATGCGCAAATGGATGAACTCGACGCCCTGATCGGGAATTGCCGGCAATGAAAAACTTCTTCCGCAACCATCCCATGGTCGGCATGTGCATCGCCATGCTTGTGGCCGCGGTCGCCACCCAATGGATCCTCAATCCGAAATCCGGTCCATTGAGCGCATTGACATGGGCAAACGCGCTGACGGTTGGCGCCGTGCTTCTGATCATGATGGCCGGCGTCGCAATGACCTATGTGGCGATGCGCCTCGCCAGCGACCCTGCCGGATTCGGATTGGTCCCCGTCGGGGAGGGCTATACGGTCGGACGTCGGCTGAACGTGGATTCTCCCTCCGTGTCTGTCCGCAGCGCCGACGAGGTGCTCGACGAACTCGACCAGATGATAGGGCTCAGCTCCGTCAAGGAGGAGGTCAACAAGCTGCTGGCCGGCATCGAAGTCGAGCGCAAGCGCCGTGAACAGGGTTTGCCCGTGGCGAAGGTGAACCGGCACATGGTGTTCACCGGGCCGCCCGGCGTCGGCAAGACCGAAATCGCGCGCGCCCTGGGGGAGATTTATCGCTCGCTCAAAGTGCTGCGCAAAGGACATGTGGTGGAGGTGCAGCGCGCCGATCTGGTCGCAGGCTATATCGGGCAGACAGCCATGAAGACGCTGGACAAGTGCAAGGAGGCACTCGATGGCATCCTCTTCGTCGACGAGGCCTACGCGCTTGCGGGCGAAGGCAAGGATTTCGGGCACGAGGCAATCGCGACGTTGCTCAAGTTCATGGAAGATAACCGCGACCGTGTCATGGTGATCGCCGCCGGATACCCCAACGAAATGCGGCGGTTCATCGCTACCAACCCGGGGATGGCGAGCCGCTTCAACAGGACCATTGAATTCCCGGCTTACGAGCCAAAGGAGCTGGCTGCAATCCTGCGATTGATGGCCAAGCGACAACGCGCTGATTTGCCCGACGTACTCGAGCAGAGCCTGGTCCCCTGGATCGAGACCCAATGGAAGAGCGAGGGCTGGGGCAACGCTCGCGAGATGCGCAACCTTCTTGATAAGGCGGGCGAAGCCCAGTCCTTGCGCGTGGCCGTCGACCCGACCGCCGACATCAGCAAGATCGAGATGGTCGACTTCGAAAGCGTCGGCGTGCCTCTCGTGCGAACGCACGTTCCGCCGGCACTGGCGCCTCAGCCTGTGCCGCCTATACCGATTGCGGCTCCGATCGTACTTGAGCCCTCCTTTGCGCCCTCTTCTTCGCCTGAGCATTT
>DASWCA010000211.1:0-2826 GCA_036390355.1 Acidobacteriaceae bacterium | reverse complement strand
ACATCGACGCGCGCAGCTCAGTTGCAAGTACAGCGCCTTCCACTCCGCGAACCTGGTTCAACTGTTCGAGCAGCGACGGCGCCAGAGCCATCACCGCAGTTTCCAGCGCCGGTCCGCGGCCGGCATCCGGCGCCGCAGCAGCCTCGGTGGAGAGTATCCCCGGCATGCGCAGAAGTTCGTTCAGGTCCGGCTCGACATTGAAGTGGTGCAGCTTGGCCGCCTCATGAAAGGCCTGCAGGTGGGCGGCGAGCAGCTCTCGATTGAGCTGGATTGTCTGCGTCTGTTCGCGCATGCGGCGGTCCACATGCAGCGTCACATCCAGGTGACCGCGCTTCACCCGCTCCTTGATCAACCGTCGCAACGCCAGTTCCAGCGCATCGCAATCGCCGGGAAGCCGAAGGTTGAGGTCGAGGAAGCGATGGTTGACGCTCTTCAGCGTCACTGTGAACGCGACCCCATCTTCCGTCGTCGACTGCGCGGTCGCGTAGCCGGTCATCGAGTAAATCGTCCGCGAACGAGACTCGGCACTGGTGGAGATCTCAGGCGTAGTTTGCA
Source organism: Acidobacteriaceae bacterium (assembly GCA_036390355.1). Taxonomy (GTDB): domain Bacteria; phylum Acidobacteriota; class Terriglobia; order Terriglobales; family Acidobacteriaceae; genus Edaphobacter. The sequence continues at coordinate 2,271 of DASWCA010000211.1, read as the reverse complement.
ACTGGCTCACGGTATTCCTTCCAGAACTTCTGCTTCGGCCGACTCGGTCGCGGCGCGACGTTCATACCGGTCAGACTCGAACTGAAGATCGTAGAGACGCCGGTACGTTCCCGACTGCTTCATAAGATGCTCGTGGCTGCCCGTCTCGGTGATGAACCCGCCTTCGAGCACCACAATCCGCGTCGCGCGGCGCACCGTCGACATGCGATGCGCAATGACGAAGACGGTGCGGCCATTCATCAGGTTGGCCAGCGCGGCCTGCACAAAGGCCTCGCTCTCAGTGTCCAGCGCCGACGTTGCCTCGTCCAGAATCAGGATGGGCGCGTTCTTCAGAATCGCCCGGGCGATTGCCAGCCGCTGCCTCTCACCGCCCGACAGCCGCACCCCCTTCTCGCCGATCATGGTGTCGTAGCCCTCGGGCATGCGCTGGATAAAGTCGTGCGCCAGCGCCATGCGCGCGGCCTCCTGCACTCTGCTGAGCGGCACGTCGGGCTGGCCGTATGCGATGTTGTTGCGCACCGTATCGTTGAACAGGATGGTCTCCTGCGTGACCTTGCCGATCTGCTTGCGCAGCGAAGCGATGCTGACATCGCGCAGATCGTGGCCATCGATGACGATGCGTCCGCCGCTCGCGTCAAAAAAACGCGGTATAAGGTTCAACAACGTCGATTTGCCCGACCCGCTTGGTCCCACCACCGCAATCACCTCGCCGCGCTTCACCTCGAGGTTGATGTCCTCGAGTACCGGCTTCAACTCGCCGTTGCTCTCATACGTGAATTCGACGTGCTCAAAGTGAATGGAATCGTTGAACTCCTTCAGCACGAATGGATGCCTCTTCTCGACCACGTCGTCCACGGCATCCATAAACTGGAAGATGTGCTCGCTCGCGCCGATAGCCTGCTGAAAGCTGTTGTAGTAAACCGGCATTCTGCGCACCGGGTCGTACAGCATAATCACGGCCCCAAGAAAAGTGATGAACGTACCCGCGGTAACGCCATGGAGAATAATGCTGCGACCATAGAACAGCAGCAGCGCCAGCAGCACAGCGCCCAGCGCATCCATCAGCGGCGACGAGATAGCCTGCACCGCGACCGAGCGCATATTCGCCGTCAGCAGGCGGTCGGATGCGCGCCGGAAGCGGTTCATCTCCCAATGCTCCATCCCGAATGCCTTCACGATGCCATTGCCGGTAATCGTTTCCTGCACAATGTTCTGGATTTCGGCCAGCTTGTCCTGCCCGCGGCGCGTCGTCTTGCGCACGCTCCGGCCTACCTTACGCGATGACAGCACAATGATCGGAACGAACAGCAGCAGAAGCCACGCCATGGTTCCGCCGGTAATCACCACGACTCCGACCATCACCACCAGCGTAAAGAACTGCTGCAGAAAATCGCTCAGGATCGTGGCCATGGCGGTCTGTACGCGCTCCACGTCGTTGATCAGCGTAGAAATCAAGGTGCCCGAAGTGTGGCGCTGGAAAAAAGCCGTCGACCTGCGCAATATCGAGTTGTAGAGGTCGTTGCGCAGATCGGTAATCATGCCGAATCCGGCCTTGTTCGCAAGCAGCGTGCCCAGGTAGTCGCTGACCGACTTGATCACCGCTGAGCCAACCAGCGCCACCGCGACGACGGTCCAGGCGTTGTGAAAATGATGCGGAATCAGGAACTGAAGATTGATGACGCGCTGCGTGTGCGGGATGGTAAATACCAGAACCTGGTCCGGCGACGCCTTGGGGCTCAGCACGTTGTCGATGATCGGCTTGATCAGCAGAACACGCAGCGCCGCCATCGCCGCAAAGACCGCCATCGTTACCACTGACGCGAGGATGTAGAGCGCGTAAGGCCGAACGTAGAGGAGCAAACGCCAGATGCGCATCATCGCTCGGACCTTCCGCCGGCGTCCGGCTCTGCTGCGCTCGTCCCGCGTTCCCTCATTCCAGCTATTCTATTGGTTTTTCTGCCGATGAGGCACATTGCAACCCGCACGCAGCGTGCTTTCCAACTAACAACTAGCAACCAACAACTGCTCTACCGCGGCATATCCCGGTGCGCCGTCTTTACGCGGTGGCCCTCGGCCTCCAGCCGCTTCTTGATCTCTTCCGCAATGAACACCGAACGGTGCTGCCCGCCGGTGCATCCGAAGGCCACGGTCAGGTAGCTCTTGCCCTCCTCGATGTAGTGCGGCAACAGGAACTTCAGCATATCCGCCGCCTTGTCGAGGAACTCCTGCGTCTGCGGAAACTGCCGGATGTACTTCGCCACCTTGGGATGC
>DASWCA010000210.1:0-3676 GCA_036390355.1 Acidobacteriaceae bacterium | reverse complement strand
CGCCCTCGCCGCCTGGGATGCATGGCTCGCAGGGGCCCCGTGAGTACGCCTCTATCGCTGCACGTGCGTGCCCAACTGCATTCTCACCACTCGCCCGTCTCCGTCGACGTACACCATTCCAGACAGCGGCGGATTGTTGCGGCCCTGCATCATCGAGGTGTCGTACATGAATCGCAGGTCGCGGAAGCTCACTGCAGTCCAATCCGGAGCGCCTGGCTTGGCGTCCGTTGGCGTAGCCGGGCCGATGTCGGTCACCAGCGCCCAACTCGACCAGTCGAGGTACGCCTGGCCAAGCTGGCTTCGCTTGGCCGCGAGTGTGGCCGGCGTCTCCGCAGGCTTATAGAACAAATCCTGCTCGGGGTTCGTGACCAGCGTTCCCTTCAGAGAGTCAACCGCGGCGATCTGGTAGAAAGCAGGCGTCTCAACGACTGTGTGCCATTGGTAAGGATTGATGGGATAAGGGCTCGCAGTCACGCGCAAGACTTGCGCTCCAGTCGAATCGGGTCCGTAGGCAGCAGTCGAGGCAAGTTCAATCGCGGTGCTGTGCTCGAAGTCACGCCAGGCCCACAATCCCACCATCGCGACCAGGGCGAAGATGGCCCAGCCGCGCCCTCGAAAGACCGGCTTGCGTGCGCCAACCTCGCTGCCAATCAGCCCAAACAATGCGGGAGCAATCAGTCCCACCAGCAGAACCACCCACAGAAGCGGTTCAAAGATGAAGACAAACGATCCTGCGTACCACCGCGGATTGAACGGAAAGAATGGGCGAACTCCGTAGTTATTGGTCCAGTCGAGCAGGATGTGGCTCAGCAGCGCGATCAGCACAAATGCGTACAGATGACTCCAGCGTATTGGAGCAGCTGTGATGGGCCGTTGCTGGTTGAGGGACACACGCGAGCTTGCGCGGCGGAGTCGCCAGCGATGTACCGCCCACACGATACCGAGAACCACCAGCCCTTCGAACGGCAGTCCCACAAAGGTATGGGTGATTCCCCGATGGTGCTGAAATGCGGCGATGGGCCCACCAGTTACCCAGAACGTGTCCAGGTCAGGCGCCTCCGCGGCCAGCATCATGGCCAGCGTTGCGTAGGCAGCTTTGCGGTTGAAGCCGGCCCGCGCGAGGCAGGCTCCAGTCAGAAAATGGGTGATCGGTTCCATGGGTACTCAGGATATCTTGAGCAAAGAGAACATAGAGCGGAGGACGGCGATGTTGCCGGTTACGGAGCACGAAATCGACGAGTTCATAGTGGCCTTCGAGCAAGGCACGCTGCCCAAAGAGCGATGGACGCATGGCGCGCATCTGCTGACCGGAGCCTGCTATGTGCATGGACTGGGAGAGTCGGCGGCGATCGACAAGATGCGGCTGTGCGTCCGCCGCTACAACGAGGCCGTGGGCGGAAAAATACCGACACGAGCGGCTATCACGAGACCATCACCATCGCCTGGATCAAGGTGCTGGCAGGGTTGCGTCGCGAATCGGAGACGATGGACCGCGCCTCCTTTGCAGCCCTGGCGGTAGAGCGCTTTGCGGCGGACAGAAACGTCCTTCGCAACTACTACGACTTCGACCTGGTGGGCTCTGTGGAGGCGAGGAAAAGCTGGGTTCCGCCGACGCTTGCAAGCTTCGACTAATCCATAACCCGGCTCTCTATAATGCTCGCTATGGCCAAGTCGGCAGAACAGAAGATCGAGGCGTTGCGCGACGAGTTGCGGCATCATGAGCACCTCTATTACGTGCTCGACGCGCCGGAGATCGGCGACCCTGAATACGACGCGCTGATGAATCAGTTGAAGGCGCTCGAGGCCGAGCATCCTGATCTCATCACACCCGACTCGCCCACTCAGCGCGTCGGCGGAAAGCCTCGTGAGGGCTTCGTCAAAACGCCGCACTCCCGGCCGATGCTCTCGCTCGACAACGCGTACAACGAGACTGAATTGCGCGCATGGGGGCAGCGCGTGCGCGACGCTCTGCCAAGCACCGATCAGGTTCGCTATGTCTGCGAGCTGAAGCTGGACGGACTCTCGCTGGCCCTGCACTATGCACCTGCCGCTGACGGTTCGGCACAGCTCCAGCGCGGCCTGACACGCGGCGACGGCACGGTCGGGGAGGATGTCACATCGAACGTGCGCACCATCCGCTCCGTGCCGCTGCGCGTGTCGGCTGCGAAGCTGAAGGCGGCAAATTTGCCGCAGGATTTCGAGGTTCGCGGCGAGGTTGTGCTGCCGCAGGCTGCCTTCGAGAAGATGAACGAGCAGCGGGTGGCGCAGGGTTTGGCCCCTGCAGTCAACCCGCGCAACGCAGCCGCCGGAACCATTCGCACGCTCGAGCCAAACATCGTCGCCCAGCGGCGCCTGGACTTCTACGCCTACTTCCTGCTGCATAGCGACCGTGACGGCGAAAAGCGCGGCGAGACGCTTCTGCCAACACAATCCGGCGGGCTGGACGCGCTCCGCACCACGGGATTCCGCGTCAACACGCACGCGACGACCGTGGATTCGGTCGATGAGGTGCTCGCGTTTATTGCCAAGGCGGAAGGCTTGCGCGACTCGCTCGGCTATGAGATCGACGGTGTCGTCATCAAGGTGGACGCGACCGCGCAGCAGCGCCGCCTTGGGTTCACCGGCAAGGCGCCGCGCTGGGCGATCGCATACAAATTCGCCGCACGCGCGGGGATTACGCGCCTTGACGGCGTCCTCTTCCAGGTGGGACGCACCGGCAAGCTGACCCCAGTCGCAGTGTTGGCGCCAGTCTTTATTGGCGGCACGACGGTGACCCGCGCGACTCTGCATAATGCGGACGAGATCGCTCGGCTCGGCGTGCGCATCGGCGACTTTGTGCAGGTCGAGCGCGGAGGCGACGTAATCCCCAAGATCATCTCGGTCGTCGAGGACGCCAAGCATCCGCGGGGGACGGAGGAGATCGCCTTCCCAGCGCATTGTCCACGCTGCAAGGCTCTTCTCGTTCGGGAGGAAGGAGAAGTTGATTTTCGCTGCGTCAACGCGAGCTGCCCCGCCCGCCTGGAAGAGGAGCTGCGTCACTTCGCCTCGCGCTCCGTAATGAACATCGAAGGGCTTGGCGAAGTGATGGTCGCGCAACTCCTGGGCCATACTCTTGCGGAGCAGGCGGCCAAGGAAGTGGGCACTGAAGAGCTAACTTCTGCTCAGGAACCCGATTCGGCAGACGATGTGGAAAGCGAACCTGCGGAAGCCCCCACGCAGAAAGCTCTCGTCCACTCCGTCGCAGACATCTACACCCTCACCAAAGATCAGCTTCTCACACTCGAGCGTGTTGGCGAGAAATCCGCCGAATCTCTCCTCGCACAGATAGCGAATTCAAAGAAAGCCCCGCTCAATCGTGTCCTGCTTGGCCTCGGTATCCGTCATGTTGGCGAGCGCACTGCTCAGGCGCTTGCAGAGCACTTCGGAAAGATCGAAGACATTATCGACGCGGACATCCCCACCCTTACCGCTATTAATGACATCGGGCCCAAGGTCGCGGTCACCATCCACGACTTCTTCCTTAACGAGCGCAACCGGGCACTCGTCGATCGACTGAAAGACCTCGGCCTTACGATGCTCGCGGAGAAGAAGGTGAGAACCTCGACGCTCGAGGGACTCACCTTCGTGCTCACCGGAACGCTTCCTGACCTGACCCGTGAAGCCGCCAAGGAGATGA
>DASWCA010000209.1:0-5867 GCA_036390355.1 Acidobacteriaceae bacterium | reverse complement strand
TTCCAGACGACGCTGTGGATGCAGGCTCCATACAATCTCGGCCGGGTTGCGGGCGCGCTGGGAAATGCTGCCTTGCTCCTGATTCTGGTGAAGACTGGAAAGCTCAAGTGGCTGCTGCAACGGATCGCCGCCGTGGGACAGATGGCGCTGTCGAATTACCTTCTGACAAGTATCACCATGATGGTGATCTACGCCTGGGGACCGTGGCACTGGTACGGCTATGTGGAGTACTACAAAATTTACTATGCCGTCGCCGGAATGTGGCTCTTTAACATGGCCTTCAGCACCCTCTGGCTGCGGTACTTCGAATTTGGGCCGATGGAGTGGGTCTGGCGATCGCTGACGTACTGGAAGCGACAGCCGATGCGGATTGTGGCGCCTGTCCCGATGCCGATGAGTGCGGACGCGACCCCTTAGTGGCGCGTGGAAGCCATGTCCGCGCCGGCCATGGTTGCGCTGCGGCCGGCGGGCATCTGGATGCCGGCGCCAGCGCCTGCGACCAGGCCAAGGCCAGCGACAGAGACGTTGTCCCGCGTCGTCTTGGCTGCGTACATCATGGTGTCGGAGGCTCGAATGATTGCCTGAACGCTGTTTCCGTCCTCGGGGAAGGTCGCCAGGCCGAAGCTTCCGGCGAGGGCGAGATTGAGGCCCTGGCCGGTGAGGAAGCGGGCTTCGCGCAGGTCTTCCCATAGCCGCATCGTAGCGTCGATGGCGGCCTGTTTGCCCATGCCCGGCAGCAGGGCAACGAACTCGTCTCCGCCGTAGCGGAAGGAGGCGTTCGCGGCTCCAAGAGAGCGCTTCATAAGGTTTCCGACCTCGGCCAGCAGGCGGCTGCCGACCAGGTGGCCGTGCGTGTCGTTCACCTGCTTGAAGTGGTCTAGGTCGACAAAGAGCAGGCTGAACTGGTGGTCGCGATTGGACACCGAGAGAGCGACCTGCTCGTCCAGCATGGTGTAGAGGTGGCGCGCGTTGAACAGGCCGGTGCAGTCGTCGGTGATGGTGAGCTCGTGAATCCTTTGCACGGAGCGCGCGTTCTGGATGGCGATGGCGGCATAGTCGCAGAGCATCATGATGAATGATTGCGAGTACTCGCTCATCAGGTCGAGTTTGTAATTGAAGAGCTGGATGACTCCCAGCGTCTGATCGCCGGAACGCACCGGCATGCAGGCAATCGACTGGATGTTGAGCTCGGGATGGGCGCGTGAGATGGCGCTCCACTGGGTATCGTTGGAGACGTCGGGCACGATCAAGGGAGTGCCGCTGGAGGCGACATAGCCTGCAAGGCCTTCGCCCATCGGGATGCGCAGGTCCTTCAGGCTTTCGGAGTTTTCGCCCACGGCGATGGCGTAGTAAAGCTGCTGGCCTACGTCGTCCACCAGAAGCATAGACCAGCGCTCCGGGCCGAAGAAGCTGGCCATCTTTTCCATGATGGCGCGGAGGATGTCTTCGAGTTCGAGGGTCTGGGTGAGGGCGCGCGCGACCTGGTGGAAAATGCGCAGATGGTTCATCTGCTCGTTTTCGATAACCGCGAATTGGCGCTTCTCGGCCAAAATGACACCTCAGTTACCAGCAAACCACGGAAAGGTTACGATCTGGTATACCTCAAACGGGGCATAACGTGAATCATTTCCGCTAAACGGAATTAACCCCCGATATGCACCATGTTCCGGGAGGGCTTCTCGAAGCCGGGCTCGCCGATGTGATGACGTGCTTCCTTTTTCATGATGACGCGCCTGAGATACGCAGCGAGCTGCTCGTCGGTTCCACCGCGCAGCATTTCGCCGTACAGGTCGTGGTCCGACTGCGAGAAGAGGCAGGTGCGGACCGCGCCGTCCGAGGTGATGCGAACGCGGCTGCAGTGTCCGCAGAATGGACGGGAGACCGGCGCAATGACGCCGATTTCTCCCACGCCATCGGAGAAGGTGAAGCGCTTGGCGGTCTCGCTTGCTGCGTGCGGTGGCAACTCGACAAGTCCGGCGGGAACTCCGCACGAAGGTCGCCAGACGTTGAGGCGGGCGAGGATCTCGTCCATGGGGACGACGGTTTCGGGCTTCCAGGTGCGATCTTCTTCGAGCGGCATGAACTCGATGAAGCGGACGATGACGCCCTCGCGGCGGGAGAATTCCGCGAACGCTTCGATCTGCGAGTCGTTGAATCCGCGCAGAAGCACGCAGTTGATTTTAACCGGGCCGAGGCCGGCGGCCTGTGCGGCACGCACTCCGGCAAGGACGCGCTCGTAGCTGCGCGGCACCCGCGTGATCCGGGCGAAGGTCTCCGCGTCGACCGCGTCCATGCTGACGGTGACGCGGTTGAGTCCGGCGGCGGCCAGAGGCGCGGCAAGCGATTCGAGGAGATGGCCGTTGGTGGTGAGCGCGATATCGAGCGGATGCCCGGCTTCGTCCGCGGCGAGAGGTGTGCTGTCGGGATGATAGGCGGTGCGCATCTGCGCGAGTTCGGCGACCATCTCGACCAGCCCGGAGCGGAGCAGGGGCTCGCCGCCGGTGAGGCGGATTTTTTCGACGCCGAGAGAGACGAGAATCCGCACCATGCGGAGATAGTCGGCGATGGGGAGCTCGGTGTACTGGGCACCTTCGTTGCCAGTGCGGCAGTAGACGCACTTGTAGTTGCAGCGGTCGGTGACGGAGATGCGGAGGTCGGTAATCGCGCGGCCGAAGGAGTCGCGAAGGCGCGATGCTGCAGCCGCGTCCGGAACAGCCCCCGGGCGCTCCAGGACCGCGGCGGCGTCTACGAAGTCCGGGGATGGGAGCAGGGAAGCGATGGGTAGTCCTCCGTCAGCAGTTGGATGTCTTCTTGCCCGAAGAAGACGCGAGCGCGGCGCAAGTTTGGACCGCGTTTCTTGCTGCGTTCCGCGCTTTATTCAGTATAGTAAGTTTCACGGGCCCAGGTTGCCGCGCCGGGCGAATCATTCGTCACAATGCCTCCTTGGGCGCGGAAGATTTTGCAGCAGGATCGGCCGATTTGTCCCTTGGGATCTTCGGCTGGGTTACTCGATATGTCTACCTCTTTAACGCATTGGCTTGGCGAACAGGTTGTTCCGTTGTTTTTCATCGGCTTCGCCATCCTGATGGGCATTGCGATGGTGTACTTATCGGCCAAGAGCCGGCGATCTTCGCTGGTTCGGGACCGCTCCGGGCGGACCGAGGAGACATTCGCGGAATACCTCGCAGGTTACGGGTTCGATCCGGAGATCTCCCGGGTGACGTACAGATACCTGCAAAGCGTGCAGAAAGTGGCGTTTCCGATCGAACCGAGCGACGACCTGGATCGCAACCTTGGTCTCGATGGCGAAGAGATCGAGCAGACAGTCCGCGACCTGCTGGCAGAGACCGGGCGGTCGTATCTGCCGGGCCTGCTGGACTCGCCGCTGGTCACTGTGGTGGACCTGGTGCGGCACATCCAGGCGTCTCCGCGGCGGGATGTTGTGCGGCGCAGGATCGCGTAAGGCTTAACGGCAAAGACGACCACGGATAAGAACGGATTGAGGATGGTTGACTCCTGTCTGTTTTTATCCGTATGATCCGTGGTCGTCTTCGGCCTTAGCCTTTTGCGGCGAGGATGGCTTTGGTGAGTGCGGGGACGATCTCGAAGAGATCTCCGGCGACGCCGTAGTCCGCGACCTCGAAGATGGGGGCGTTCTCGTCCTTATTGATGGCGATGACAGTTTTCGATCCCTTCATGCCGACCAGGTGCTGGATGGCGCCGGAGATGCCGACCGCGAGGTAGAGTTTGGGCGAGACAGTCTGGCCGGAGCTGCCGACCTGGCGCTCCATGGGCAGCCAACCCGCGTCGCAGATGGGGCGCGAGGCGGCGAGTTCCGCGCCGAGAGCGTCGGCGAGGGCCTGTATGAGGGGCAGGTTTTCCTGCTCGCGGATGCCGCGGCCGACGGAGACGATGACCGGCGCGGCGCTGAGATCGACGGTCTGGGCGGACTCGCGGAACGGGGCGGATGGGGTGGTGCGAATCTGCGCGGCGGTGAGGTCGACGGCAATAGGCTCTGTGGAGGCGGTGCCGGATTCGACCGAGTCGGCGCGGAAGGCTCCGGCCTGAACCGAGACGAAGCATGGACCGGCGCCTGCGGGGCGGTAGTCGGCGTTGAGCTTGCCCTGGAAGAGCTGGCGGACGAAGGTCGGGCCTTCATGAATCGCGATTACGTCCGAGATGAGGACCTGCTTGAAGCGCGTGGCGAGTGCGGGCGCGAAGTCGCGGACCTGGTAGGTGTGAGGAAACAGAACGTAAGCCGGCGCGGTCTTCTGGATGAGTTGTTCGAGGGCGTGGATTGTGCCGTCGACGGTGTATTGCGTCAGGAGCGGATGCTCTACGATGTAGACGGCCGCGAGCTTCTTGCCGCCGAGTTCCTGGCCGAGCGCGGCGATTCCCTCGCCCAGCACGGCCGCCGAGCACTCGACGCCCAGCATCTTCGCGAGGGTCTGGCCGGCGGCGAGGGCTTCGAGGCTGGTGCGGGTCAGCGATGCGTTGCCGTCGCGGTGCTCGACGATTACGAGGACTCCGCTCATATCACCCTCACTTGGGATTGCAGCTTTTCAACGAGTTGCGCGGCGATCTCCGCGGGCGTGCCGGTCAACATCTGCGTGCGCTTCTGCTTTTCGGGCAAATGGACGCGGGTGAGTTCGATGGCGGGTGCCATGGTGGATGCGGCGGCGGGGATGGTCGCGGTGGGCTTGGACTTGGCCTTCTTGATGCCCATCAGCGTGGCGTAGCGGAGCTTGTTGCCGCCGGACTGGATAGTGAGCAACGCGGGCAGCGGCATGTCGACATGCTGGAACCAACCGTCTTCGAGCTCCCGTTTCACCCGCAGGCCGTCATCGGTCTTCTCGACCTGCATGATGATGGTCGCGTGCGGGATTCCGAGCAACTCGGCGAGCACGACGCCGGTCTGGCCGAGGCCGAGGTCGTCGGATTGGAGCCCAGTGAGGATGAGGTCGGGAGACTCCGCGCGGATGGCGTCGGCGAGGAGGTTGGCGACGGCGAGGGTATCGCGTTGGGCTAAGTCGTCCGCCTGGATGTGGATAGCGCTGTCGGCGCCCTTGGCGAGGGCTTCGCGCAGGGTGGAGGCGACGCGCTCAGGACCGGCACAAAGGGCGATGACTTCGCCGCCATTCTTCTCTTTGAGTTGGAGGGCTTCTTCGAGGGCGTAGGCGTCGGGCTCGTTGATGGTGAAGTTCAGGTCACTGTCGTCGATCCACTTGCCGCCGGGCGCGATGGCGATCTGGGCGTCGCGTTCGGGCACCTGCTTGATAGCTACGATGATCTTCATCTGGTTTAGTGCTCCGTGCTGCGTGGGCGAGTTGCGGTTAGAACGAATGCTCGTTGAGTTTAGCGTATGGGGTGGGATGGGGCGATATTCGCGCTAGTGAATCAAAAAGACTGAAGCGGTTCCCTTCGGGAATGGCAAGCAAATGGAGAACGACAAGCAAATCGAATAGGACAAGCAAATTCGATATGACAAATAAATGACAGGCGCGACTGGCCAAAGGTTATGGGGGAGCGTAATGTCATGTGATCGACGTACGCGCCCGCTGGGCGTGCATCACAGGCAGGAGATCGCCCCGCGAGCGACGCCGAGATTGGCGAGAGATTAGAGATTGATGCAAGGGTTCCGCTTTCTTCCCATATTGATGCTGGCCGCTGTGTTGTTTCCCAACGCGCGGGCACAGACGGTTGTCGTTCCGCCGAAGGTTGCGCCGTTGATTGTCATCGGGTTCATGGGTGGAAACGTCCACGCAGGGAACCTGGTGCATCGCGAGGCGCAGGTGGCGAAGGAGCTGCAGCAGAGCTATCCGGATGCGCTCCACGCTGCGGTGTTCGCGAACCACGATTGGAAGAAG
>DASWCA010000208.1:0-10138 GCA_036390355.1 Acidobacteriaceae bacterium | reverse complement strand
CATGCTGGGGAAGCCGCTCGTGGATGCGCCGCGCCAGATATCGAACCGTAGGAAGATGTTCCAATAGAAGCTGATCGCGGTCCGGCATCGAGCCGATCTCCGCTCCACTCGCGCCCTCCTCCACTGCCCCCGCGAAAAATGACATATGCGCCACCTCCGCGAGATCGCCGATTCCAGGCCTTCCCCCGCTCAACCCTCCGTGCGTTCCAAGCGCATGACTCGCCATAATTTCCTGTCTCCAGTGCCAAGAGGCCGCGAAAATCGCGTCCGCTCTATCCCAGAGGCACGGCAATGACCACCGCGAACCTGCGCCGCATTAGCGTTCTCTCAAATTGTCCGGAGATCGGTCAGCGCTCCGCTCCTGATTCCGCCTCAGCTTCAGCCCGGAGCAGTTCCGCGCGCACGATCTCACGTATCGCTGCCACCGCCGCCACCAGCCGCTCGCACTCCATCAAACCCAGATTCACCGCCGCCTGATACGCGTCCGGCGTGCCCTCCAACTTCGCCAGCTCCAGCCGGCACTGCAACGTAGTCAACGGCTGGCACAGATCGTGCAAAGCCCTGCTCACCTGTTTCATCGCGTCCCTCAAGAGTCTTATCGGCTGCAATCGCGATTCCATCGACCGCGCCCCGAGCTATTGCGGCTCGCGCGCGCCATCGTGACGCGCGACATTGTCATCTCGACCCGAGACGAATACCATTCAGAGGGTGTCGAAGGCAGGTGTACAGTTGTGCCTCGGCGCAACCATCGAGTTGACTGCGCTTTTGCTGGCAACACTGGTTTTCTAAAATCTGCCACTACAGACGGATTACGATGCACCGTCCGAACGTCCGTCGGAGCTTCCTGCCTATGTCGAACAATACCGCCAGCCTCGCCGAGCCGGGCATCACAACGTCAGCCCCGGATAAATCGAACGTCCGCTGGTTCGTGTGTGCCCTGCTCTTCGCAGCCACCACCATCAACTACATGGACCGCTCGGTCTTCTCCTTCATCGAGCCGCTCCTCCACGGCGTGTCGTTCATGGGCTGGAACACGCTCGCCGACAGGTTCCACCAGCCGGTGTTCGACAACAACTACGGCAACGTCATCATCTGCTTCCAGATCGCGTACGGTGTCGGCTTTCTCATCGCCGGTCGCGTCATCGACAGACTTGGCACGAAGACCGGCTACGCGATCGCCATCATGATCTGGGCGCTCTCGTCCATGAGTCATTCGGTCGTCACATCGGTGGTTGGCTTCTGCATCGCCCGCATCTTCCTTGGCCTGGGAGAATCCGGCAACTTCCCCGCCGCGATCAAGGCCACCACCGAGTGGTTCCCCACGGAAGAGCGCGGCAAGGCCGTCGGACTCTTCAACTCCGGCTCCAACGTCTCCTTCTTTCTCGCGCCGCTGCTGATCGGCTTTGCGACCGCGCACTATGGATGGCGCGCCTCCTTCCTCGCAACCGGTTCGCTCGGTATGCTCTGGCTGATCGTCTGGATGGCCTTCCCCTACAATCGCCTCCGCCGCGGCTCCACGCAGACTCAGGCCAATCTCGAGGCAGACTTTGCCTCCCAGACGAAATACGGCGGCAATATTCCGCTCCGGGTTCTGTTGCAGCGCCCCGGCACGTACGCCTTCGCCATCGGCAAAGGCCTCACCGACGGTGTCTGGTGGTTTTACCTCTTCTATCTCCCGCAGTTCCTCAACCGCAATTACGGGCTCGACCTCAAGGGCGCTTACTGGTTCATCGTCACCGTCTACGTCATCTCCTCGGTCGGCTCCATCTTCGGCGGTTCGCTCTCAGGATGGCTCATGAAGCGCGGCTATTCCATCAATGGCGGACGCAAGCTGGCCATGCTCTCGATGGCCGTCCTGGTGCTTCCGCTGGTCTTCGTTCCGCATATGGGCGAGCTCTTTCCTGCCAACCCCTGGCCCGCCACTCTGCTGATTGCATTGGCCGCCGCGGCTCATCAGGGCTGGTCCGCAAACCTCTTCTCCACGCCCGGAGACATGTTTCCGTCCACCGCCGTCTCGACCATCGTCGGCATCGGAGGCGCCGCCGGCGCTGTTGGAGGAGCCTGCTTTACCTGGGTCGTCAAGCGCAACCTGTCGCTGCACGCATTGCTGGTCTTCTCGCTGGCTGCCTCGGCGTACCTCATTTCGCTGGCCATCTTCCAACTCCTCGTCCCCCGGCTTGGGGTGGCCCAGGACGAATCTCGCGCCGCTTAGCTAAAACCGTGATACGCTTCCTGACGAATCGCGGACGCACCCCATGGAGTGTTGAAAGTCTGTTGAAGGGCGGAACGACGAAATGGCACGGCGAGCAAGAAAACCGGCGAGCGAGGAAGCAAACGGCCACAGCCAGTTGACGTTGCAGGTTGTCGATCACGTGCGTGCACTGATCGCCAGCGGCGAGCTGCGTCCCGGCGATCGCCTTCCCCCCGAGCGCGAACTCGCCCGCGAACTGAAGATCAGCCGCTCCTCTCTCCGCGCCGGCATCGGCTTCCTCTCTGCCATGGGCGTGCTCAAGAGCCGTCACGGCGCCGGCACCTTCGTCTCGTCCGGGCCGCCCGCGCTCGACTCCAGTTCCCTCACGGTCCTCGGCGCACTGCACGGCTTCCTTCCCTGGCAGATGTTCGAAGCGCGCCTCGTCATCGAAGCATCGGTCGCCTCGCTCGCTGCCGAACGGGCCACGGACGAGCACATTGCCGAACTCGCCGAAGAGGTCGCGGAGATGTATGCCGCCCTGGGCGACCCACACGAATACCTGATCCACGACGTTCGTTTCCACCGGACAATCGCGCGCGCCTCCGGCAACCCCATCCTCGCCGCCCTCATGGAGACCATCACCGCCAATCTCTACGACGGCCGCCGCCTCACCGTCGAGAACTCCCAGGACCTCAAGCAGTCCGCCGAGATGCACCGCGAGATCTACCGCGCCATCCGCTCGCACAACCCGCCGCAGGCCAAACACTCCATGGAGCAGCACCTCAACCTTGCCCGCATGGCCCAGGCCGCCGAGCCCAACACGCCGCAGACCGTCACCCACACGCCCGCCGATCCCGCCGCCGGCCACGCCACTGTCGACACACCCGCACCGCCCCGTCCCACCCTCCGCCCGTCCTGACCGCTGTTCGCCGTCATTCTGAGCGCAGCTCAGAATCTCTGTATTTCGTCGTCCCGCTATCCCCACTCGAACCTGGTACCTAGTACCTGGCGCCTAGGACCTCTATCCTTGGTAGACTGTCCATTCGGAAACCAATGCCAGAGACCCCCAAAAAGTTCTACCTCACGACGCCGATCTACTACGTCAACGCCCGTCCGCACATCGGCCATGCCTACTCCACGATCGCCGCGGACGTTATCGCCCGCCGTCACCGCCTGCTCGGCGATGACACTTTCTTCCTCACCGGCACCGACGAGCACGGCCAAAAAGTCCAGCGCAGCGCCGAAGCCGCCGGTATCCCGCCGCAGCAGTTCGCGGACGAAGTCTCCGCCACCTTCCGGAACCTCTGGAAGCGCATGGGCATCACCAACGACGATTACATCCGCACCACCGACGAGCGCCACAAGCGCGGCGTGCAGAAGCTCTGGCGCGATCTCGAAGCCCGCGGCGCAATCTATCTCAGCACCTACACCGGCCAGTACTCGGTCGGCGAGGAGATGTTCGTCGAAGGCCCTCCAGGCACCATCGGCCCCGACGGCAAGCCCACCGAAACCGTCACGGAAGAGAACTACTTCTTCGACTTGAAGAGATACCAGAAAGACCTTATCGATTTGATTGAGAGCGACGATCCGAACGCCCCGCTACGCATCCAGCCGGAAGCGGTCCGCAACGAGGTTCTGAGCTTCGTACGCGGCGGGCAAGCGAAGATTGTTGATGGCAAACTGAAAATTCTGGATGCTAATCTTTGGGAGTTTACGAAAGATGGCAATCCCTACGTCCCCGGTGCGCTAAAAGACCTCTCCATCTCGCGCACCACATTCGATTGGGGCATCCCTGTCCCCACCAATCCGAAGCACGTGGTCTACGTCTGGCTCGACGCGCTGGTAAACTACATTACCGCCATCGGCTACGGCAGCGACGACCCCGCCGACATCGCGAAGTTCGAGCGCTACTGGCCCGCCGACGTCCACCTCGTCGGCAAAGAGATCACGCGCTTCCACTGCGTCTACTGGCCCGCGTTCCTGATGGCCGCCGAAATTCCGCTGCCGAAGTCGGTAGTCGCCAACGGGTGGCTCCTCTTCGAAGAGTCGAAGATGTCGAAGTCGCGCGGCAACGTCGTCCGCACCGAAACCATCCTCGACGCCTTCGGAGACGAGGTCTACGGCAAGCAGTTTTCTGGGAGCACGAAGAACGAGCGTGATCTCTTCGCCGCCGACGTCCTCCGCTACTTCCTCCTCCGTGAAATCCCCTTCGGCCAGGACGGCAGCTTCAGCTTCGACGCCCTAATCACCCGCTACAACGCCGACCTGGCCAACGGCTACGGCAACCTAGTCAGCCGTACGCTGACGATGATTCACAAATATTTTGCCGGTGTGGTCCCTTTGCCGCAAGCGGTTAGACCGTTGGATAAAACGATCATGCCTGAGTGGTGGGTCAGCGATCCATTAACGACGCAGGCTAACTTCTATGAAGAGTCCAAACCAGATCCATTTCTGCAGTATCGCTACATATCGATTCGCGATGCGCATAAACAGGTTGGCCTCTCGTTGGATACTGAACTTGTAGTCCATGGAGGTAAGTACTTCTATCCGGCAAACGAGGGACTGAACACTTGGGAGTTCTTCCAAGTGGCGATAGATCCACTGCTTCGACTTGCGAACGAATCGTCATGGACGAAAAATCTGACGCGAGTCATCGAATTCATTGCGGAACAAATAAAACTGGTAGATGAGTTTCTAAGCCTCTCGAAGCCCTGGAAACTTACCGACGAGGACCCTAGGCGGGCATATATCTTAGGGGTAGCTGTAGAGTATGTTCGCCTGCTGACGGCTGTTCTGTACCCCGTAATTCCCTACGCCACCGCGTCCGTCTGGCGCCAGCTTGGCCTGGGAAGCATCGAGGAAGCCGCGCGCAAGGGAGAACTGAAGAACCTCCAATGGGGCGGCTTGAAACCCGGTACAAAACTCGGCCCGCTGGCCCCCATCTTCCCCCGAGCAGACAAAGGACTCGCCCAGATCATGACCGACATGGAATCCCCCGCACCCACACTCCAAACGCCTGAATCCGTGAAATCCGTGGTCGATACTGTCCCCGCATCCATCCCAGAAAAATCGGTTCAATCGGTGTCATCGGTGTTAAGCATTTCGCCCGCGGAAACCACCGAAGCCACGCCGCCCATCTCCATCGACGACTTCGCCAAGATCGACCTACGCGTCGCGCAGATCGTCGTCGCCGAGCGCATCCCCAAAGCCGACAAACTCCTCCGCCTCGAAGTCGACCTCGGCACCGAACGCCGTCAGATCCTCTCCGGCATCGCCGAGTTCTACACCCCGGAAGAGCTCATCGGAAAGCGCATTGCGATCATCGCGAACCTCGCCCCCCGCAAGATGCGCGGCCTGGAATCCCACGGCATGCTCCTCCCCGCATCCGGCGAAGACCACAGCAGCAAGCCCATCCTCGCCACCTTCTCCGACGAGATCGCCCTCGGCTCGAAGATCCGCTAGTGTAGTGCATCACACAGATGGGCAGTTGACTCGGCAGCCTTCAAAGAGCGAATCACAGAGATCACAGAGAAACGGAGAGAGCACAGAGTTTCAAGTCTCCGATAGGCACCTCTGTGATCTCTCTTCTTCTCTGTGATTAGCTTTTGAGAACGCCCCAGGATGACAGCCCGAACTTCTCGGGCACCACTTAGGCCTACTTCGAATCCCCCGCCAGCAACCCCTGCGGCAGGTCCGTCAGCACTGCCTTGCCATCGTGATAATCGACCCGCCACACCCGGTCGAACTGCGTGTCCGGCCACGGATCGTACGGTGGAGCCGCCCCCAGCGCCCGCGCAAACCCCGGCAGCGAACCGTGGTGCCACGCCACCAGAACCACCTTGCCCGCATACTTCCCGCTCAGCAACTCCTTCGCCAGCATCGCGAAATCCTTGTCCTCGATCTCCGAGCTGATCGTCAGCTTCAGCATCTCCGACAAGGGCGTAATCGTCTCAACCGGGCGATTCGAGTGCTTGCTCACATGCGTTGCAAACAGAAAATCCGGCCGCGGCAAACCGTGCGACGCCGACGCCATCTCCGTCCCGCCAAACAGCAACGGAAGCACCTTGGCCCGCTCGAATCCTACCGGCGACAGGTCCATCCGGCCGTCCGTCAACTTCTCCGCATGGCGAATCAGCAGGATGGTCGCAGGCGCCTGGGATATCTGGCTATACGCTGCCGGTACACCCAAAATCCCGGCAACCGCCATCCCGGCAAGCACAAGACAACCACGTCGGCTAAAGGAATTTTCTGAACGCATACCCTCAGCATCGCGCACATCTTTGCGGCGAGTGTAAACGCACCGTGAAATCCCAGCCTGGGGCGCATAAATTGCGACTAATCCGGTCTCACATCATCCTTAAGTGCGTAATGCACTGAAATCTTGTGATCTTCGTCACAAGCAAACTTTCCCCGGATGCCGTATTATAAAGAGGACTAAGATGGTCGCATATGGTTGAGACAAAGGTTACCGCTTTGAGCGATGCGAAGGTAGGAAACGCAGGCGTGCTGGAGTCTATCAACCTGCCCGAGGAGGTCAGCAACTACCTCGCGCACCTCGGTTTTCTGCCCGGCACCAGTGTTCAGGTGCTGCGCCGCGCCCCGGCCGGCGACCCGACCGTCTACCGCATCGATGGCGTCGAGGTGGGCCTCCGCAATGAGACTGCCCGCCACATCCTTCTCAGACTTACCGCGGAAGAGGCCATATGAGCTGCCACACCCCGGTTTTGGAGCCGCTCGAACAGGCGCCGCCAGCGCCGGCCGGGTCCAAGACTCGCCTTCGCACCGTCGCTCTCATCGGCCCGCCGAACTCCGGCAAATCCACTCTTTTCAATCGCTTGACCGGCATGCGGCAAAAGGTCGCGAACTATCCCGGCGTCACCGTGGAGCACCACTCCGGCCGCATGAAGTCGATCGGCCGCAACGACCTGACCCTCATCGACCTTCCCGGAATCTATTCGCTCTCCACCTACTCCGAGGACGCACGCGTCGCCGTCGAGGTGCTTACCGGCAAGATGCCCGGCGTCCCCAAGCCCGACTGCGTTCTCCTCGTCCTCGACTCTACCCACATGAACCGGCAGCTCATGCTTGCGGCGCCGGTCTTCTCCATCGGCCTGCCCACGCTGGTGCTGCTGAACATGTCCGATCAGATGGACGCGCGCGGCGGCAAACTGGACACGCTGGCGCTGGCCCGCGAACTCGGCCATCCCGTCTCGCTGATCAGCGCCGCCCAGGGCACCGGGCTCGAAGTCATTCCGGAATTCCTGCTCCACGCCGACGACAAGCTCAGCACCAACCTGCGCCCGGTCCAGCTTCCGGTTCTGCAGACGCCTGCAGCATGCCGCACCTGGGCCACGCAGGTCACCGCGCGCACCAACTACCAGTCGCCGGCCGCTTCCCTGTGGACGCAACGCCTGGACTCCGTGCTGCTGCACCGCGTCGCCGGCCCGCTGATCTTTCTGGCGGTAGTGTTTGCCGTCTTCCAGGTCGTCTTCTCGCTCGGACAGCCGCTCAGCGACGGACTGGGAACTCTGCTCGCCTCTCTCGGTTCAAAGATGACGCCGCTGCTTCCGACCAACGTCCTTCAACTTCTCTTCCGCGATGGTCTCTGGAACGGCGTCACTTCGGTGCTTTGTTTCCTGCCGCAGATCCTGTTGCTGTTTCTCTTCATCGGCGTTCTGGAGGACTCTGGCTATCTCGCGCGCGCAGCGCTCATCGCGGACCGCGTGATGCGCGCCATCGGCCTCAACGGCAAAGCCTTCATCCCCCTGCTCTCCGCCTATGCGTGCGCAGTCCCGGCGATCATGGCCACGCGCACCATCGAAAATAAGCGCGAGCGCATCGCGACCATTCTGATCGCGCCCTTTATGACCTGCTCCGCGCGGCTGCCGATTTATACGCTCATCATCGCGGCGTTTATCCCGAACCACAAATTTCTCGGCGGCTTTATCGGCCTGCGCGCCCTGGTCATGCTTGGGCTGTACGCGCTGGGTTTCCTCGCGGCACTGTTTACTGCAAAACTGCTGAACTCCTCCGTGATGAAAGCGAGCACTGCGCCATTCATCCTCGAGCTGCCGCAATACCGCTGGCCGACTCTGCGCTCTCTCGGATTCCGTCTCTACGACCGCGGCAAGCTTTTCCTCAAGAAGGCCGGGACGGTCATTCTTGGCGTGACCTTCCTCGTCTGGGTGCTCAGCGTAATTCCCATGCGCCACGGCCAGTTCTCCGATATCACCACCAGCGTCATCGGATACTTCGGCCACTGGATCGAGCCGGTCATTCGCCCGCTTGGCTTCAACTGGAAGATTGGCATCGGTCTGCTCAGCTCCATCGTTGCGCGCGAGGTCATCGTCGGCACCCTGGGCACGCTCTATGGAGTAGACCCCGCGACGCACTCGCTGGGCCTGCAGGCCGCGCTTCGCCACGACATGACTCTCGGCGGAGCCATCGCGCTCGTCGTCTTCTTCGCCTTCGCGATGCAGTGCACGTCCACGCTCGCCGTCGTCCGCCGCGAAACCAATAGCTGGAAGTTCCCGGCGATGCAGTTCACCTACATGACCATCGTCGCGTACGTCGCCGCCCTGGTGACCAACCAGGTGATCGTCCACCTGTTCTAGACTCTCCTCGTTTGGAACGATGCACCTCTTCTTTCAATCTTGTTCTGCGATAATGAAAGCGCGGAATCGCCGCAAGGAGGAAAGGACCATGGCCATAGTTCGCATCGATCTGCCAGACCAGCTCGCGCAGGAAGCCGAGCGTGCAGGCCTGCTGTCCGCCGCCTCGCTTGAGGAGATGATCCGTCAACAGCTACAAGCCCGAGCCGCGGGGCAGCTCCTCGAAGCAATCAGCCGGATGGATCAAGCGGATGATCCGGAAATTATCACTCCAGAAGTAGCTGCAGCGGAGATCTCCGCGATGCGTGCTGAGAAAAGAGCCGCACGCAAGCCTTGACACGTCTCGTGCTGGACACAAATGTCGTTCTCTCTGGCTTTTTCTGGCCCGGTCCTCCTCGGAAACTTCTTGCCGAGAACCCAACTGCCTTCTCTCGCTTTACCAGCACTCCACTCCTCGAAGAGTTGGAGGACGTTTCTGTCGCGCACAAAGTTCGCCGCCAGAATCGCTCTTTCCCCTCTACCAGTTGATCGTCTGGTTGAAAAATGCATGCAATCGGCGACTCTGGTGATTCCGCATCAGCTAGCTGGAATCGCGCCTGATCCGGACGACGACGTAGGCATCGGCACCGCGCTTGCAGCCAATGCAGACCTCATCGTCACTGGAGACCACGGCCTGCTATCCGTCGGACGCTATCGCCACGTTCGCATTGTCTCTGTAACAGATGCCCTCAAATCAATCTTCCGCCAGTAACAACCAGACCAGCGCAAAAATTCGCTACGTTCCAGTCACGAAATGGTCATCGATCGGGTCGGGCCCGCCCCGCGCCAGATATCATCCACTCAGGCGTACCAGGAGCGCCCGTCCTTGGCCCCACTGCTTCGTCCGCCCGGTCCAAAAAGTCGCGGCATCGTCGGCAACTTCCCCATGGGAGGCAAGAATCCGCTCGGAATTTTCACCGAATGGGCCGATCAGTACGGCGACCTCTTCTACTACCGCGTGTTCAATCGCCACGTCTACTTTCTCAACCACCCCAACCTGATCAAGGATGTCCTCTCCACCAACGCACAGAACTTTATCAAGGGCGAAGCCGTCCGCGCCAACCGCCGCATCTTCGGCAAAGGCCTGGTCTCCAACGAGGGCGCCTCCTGGTCGCAGCAGCGCCGCCTCATCCAGCCCGCCTTCCACCGCCTACGCGTCGAGTCCTACGCCAACACCATTGTCGAATACACCGAGCGTATGCTCACCGCCTGGCGGGATGGCGAGTCGCGCGACATCCACGAAGACATGATGCGGCTCACGCTCGAGATCGTCACCATGGCCCTCTTCAGCGTCGAG
>DASWCA010000207.1:0-14115 GCA_036390355.1 Acidobacteriaceae bacterium | reverse complement strand
AGGACGGTGCGAGTTTTTATACCCTCACCTACCGGCCGACGAACACGTCGCAGGATCCGCAGAAGTTTCGCAAGATTCACGTGGCAATGGATCGGGCGGGAGCAAAGGTTTTGACGCGCGAGGGTTATTACCTGGAGCATCGGCCGGCGAAGGTCGATCCGAAGAACCCTCAGCGTCTGCTCGTAAGCGATCTGCTGGCAGCGGATACGAGCAGGATGACGTACGATGGAGTCCCGATGACGGTAGCGCCATCGTCGAAAGGGCCCGACATATTTTCAGTGCGTCTGAATGCGGAGGGGCTGACCTGGACTCCGGCAACCGGCACGGAGCCGCGACATGCGGACTTCATTATGGTTGTGTCGACGTTCGACAAGAAGGGTGTGGAGCTGAGTCGAGACGCGAAGACGTATGCGATTCCGGCGACGGGTGATGTCGCGGCCACCGGAAGACTGGAGCGATCGTTGACCATCGAATACCACATTAAGCAGGACCCCAGGGCGGTGCGCGCGCGGTTTACGGTGCGGGTGACGGCGTCGGGGAGGATCGGCGCTGTGGATGCAGCGATCGAGCCGGTGAAAAAGTAGGACCGGTCAGGCGACGTCAGGGCTGGCGTCTGAACCGCAGGAGCAGTTGCAGATCGCGGCGCGGCATGATGAGGACGCCATTTTCGATGCTGAGCGGTTGCGGATGGAAGTCGGCCCTGCCGATGTCGTGTGGCTCGAAACGCATGACAATGCGGTGGCCTCTGGTCCCGGTGAGCGGGATGGCTGTGGTGATGGTGGAATAAACGGGGATCTCGGGCAGGAAGGCGACCGGGTGGCGGCCGGCGGGGATGGAGACGCGGCCATCGTCGGCGATCTCGGCCATGTCCGGCTCCTGTTTGGGGCCGTAGATCAGGTAAACGCGCTGGCGGGCGCCCCGCATCAGCGGGCCGCTGCTGAGCTTGATCCAAAGTCCGCCGCGCGGATCGGGCTTGTCGCTCTCGACGACGAAACGAGGCGGGACGACGGCGGGAACGGTGGTCAGGAAGACTGCGCCTTGTTTCAATTCCCAAGTGCCTTCGGCGGCTTCGTCGAGGGCGCCATACGCGAGCTCGTATTGGAAATGACCGTCAGGCTTCAGAAGCAGTTGAGCGGCGACTTCCATCTGGCCGCCATCGTAGGTTCCGGCGAGCGACTCGCGCGTGACCGGCGGTGCGGCGGGGGGCGTTGGTTGCGCCATCGCGCAGGTCGCGAACGCAAGGGACAGAGCCGCGGCGAGGAACGCCGATGAGCGTGCGAGCTTTGAAGCGACCTGCATTCGCGAACATTGCATGACGCGTACTGCTTTCTCAATGCGGACTAGTCAGGCAGCGGGGATTGGGTTGGAGTGGAATTTCTTCACGGCGCGTACGCCAAGGACGATGAAGGTCAGCAGCACGATCAGTTGCGCGATCTTGAAAGGCGTTTCAGTTTGCGTAGGAGCAAGGGCGTGCAGCGCCGGTATCTTTTCGAACGACTGCACGATGAAGATGAAGACGTTGAACCAGAGAGCGACGATCGAGGAGACGACGTAGATCCAACGCCATGCCCCCGAGAAGTGAAAGGCGTAACGGGCCAAGATTGCGGCCAGAAGCATGATCAGCGACAGGATGCCGATTACAATGCCCGGGGTGACGCCTTTGAAGGGAAACAGGAATCCGGTGAGGCTGGTCAGGACCGTGGTCGCGAGGAAGAGCACCGTCACAGCATTGAGCAGGTTCGAGCCAAGCATTCCGAGAACGACGACCAGACCAGCCAGGATGCCGATCAGGCTCAGGACTACGTGAAACTGCGTGAAGGCGTGTAGCGACAGACCGAGGATGTGAACGTCGGAGGGCATTGAAGTCCTTTCCTGGTGCAGGGTGACTCCGGAAGCATAGGGGCCCGAGTCCGAGGGGGTAGGTGCGTGTCTGCTAGGGAATCGCAGTTGGCGGAAAAAGTCAAACGGATTGGATCTGGCTATCTCTCAACTGAGACCGAGCAACTGAAACTCGCCCTCGTATCCTTCCATCTCTTCCTCAACCTCTTCCGACGCCCTCCGCAGCCTGCTCGACGCAACATGGATTACCGCCGTCGCAATTCCCAGCAGCAAAAGCTTCGCGAGATGTTTTTCCAGACGCAATTCCGTATCGACCATCGCAAAAATAAACGGCGGAAACACGCCCACGTACAGGGTCAGCATGAGCGGGAAGCTGGTGCGGCCCGGCATACGGGGCCGATTAAACGGCACGCTTGGGTGGAGGAAGAAGAACCCGTCGGTCAGCAGAACGGAAAGGCACAGGCCGCACACGACCTGGACCAGCAGGTGACGCGCATCCCATCGGGCGGCGCGCAATGCGAGAACGATGCAGCACATCACACCTACCGCGCACGAGAGCACCCATTTGCGCGCCGCTGCCGCACACTCGGCGACGTTGACACCGGTCACGCGAAAGATCCACCCCGCCGGCAGATTGAGCGGAAACGCAAAGGCCGTCCGCAACCCCGCGACGACCCAGAACAGCAGCAGAGGCATCATCGCATGCAGGCCTCGGGTGGAGAGCGCCGGGTGAATGCTGCCGCCGGTCGCGCGAAACGTTACAGCGCACGCGACAGCCAGAGCCAGGCCCGTTCCGCAGTACATCGCGAGATATACCTGGTAACGATTGTTCCGGGCAATGGTCTGCCCGATAAAGTGAAACACGGCACGCTCGCCGGGACGCCGGATCATCGCGTGCACAACCTGCCCCAACCATCGCGATGGCTGACGCCGTTTGCGCGAGCTTCCCTCCATGGCCATTCTGCGCATCCGCGCCCACGCGATGGGATACGTCAGCAGGGCAACGATCGCGGCTATCGCAGTCGCACGGATGGCATACCGCGTCGTCTGCTGCGCGAAGGGCTGTGCAGCGTTTCCGTGTAACAGGTGCTGATACAGGCCGAGAAACCAGATGGGTGGCATCCAGCGAGCGATCCCATGCGGTTGCGACAACAGGATCTGCATCGAATCGCCATATTGCAAGTATTGGAGCATCAGCAGCACCAAGGCCATTACGGAGAATGCCTGCATGATCGGCGAAACGATGCGAAAGCGCGCGGCATCCAGAACACAGAGCAACACCCCGCCAATCGCCAGAAACAGCGAGGCCGCAAACACGCCGGCGAGCACCACCGCGACTCCGTGCGCGTACACATGGCGGACAAAGTCACCTTTGCTGACAGCAGGCAACAGCAGCGTTCCAAATAGATTGCAGCCGACCAGGAATAGCGCGAAGAAGCCGATCAACGCGGCTGCCTTCGCCGCCAGCATTTGCAGCGGCTTCAGCGACAGCGGCGAGAGGATGAGGAAATCAAGCCGGTCGGGGAATAGCATCTCCCACTCAAAGATGGACACCACGCCCATGACGACAAACGAAATCAGCACGAAGAAGTACTGATCCTCGATCGCTCCCCACGCAGGCCTTTGCGGATACTCGGTTTGCAAAAAGAACGCGACCATCAATCCGGGTACCGCCACGGCCGAGATGGCGCGGACGACCGTGGTCAGCGTGTCGCCATCCACCTGGATGGTGTCGTTATCGAAGAATCGCCGAAAGAAATGGCCGACGAGCGCACGGGTGATGCGGTCATTGTCATGCATGGCGCACCTTCATCACGTCCACCATGTCTACCGCTACTCGCTCCGTGTCTGTCTGCTGGACGAGTTGCGCGAATACGCTCTCCAGTGTCGGTAGTGCCATCAGTTTGGTGAGATCGGTAGGCGCGGCATCGGCAACGATTTCGCCATCGGCCAACACAATCACGCGATTGCAGACCCGCTCCACCACCTCAAGCACATGCGAGATGTAAAGGATGGCCTTGCCGTCGCGCGCCAACAGGACAAGCAGGTCCTTGAACAGCCGTGCCGAGACTGCATCCAGTCCGGATAGCGGCTCGTCGAAGACGATCAGTCTGGGATCGTGCAGCAAAGCCGCTGCGATCAGCACGCGCTGCTTCATGCCCTTCGAGTAGTCGGACAGCGCCGAATACTGCGCGGCTTCGAGCGAGAGCAGTTGCAGCATCTCCCGCGCCTTGCGTTCGATCAGCTTCTCCTGCATGCCGCGCAGGCGGCCGATGAGTTGGAGATACTCCAGGCCGGAGAGATGGGTGTACACCTGTGCTTCCTCGGGTACGTATCCAAGCTGCGCGCGATAGAAGACCAGGTCGTCATGGATATTTTTTCCGGCGAAGAGGACCTTCCCCTTGGTTGGCTGGATCATGCCGATCACCATCTTTACGGTGGTGGATTTGCCGGACCCATTGGGGCCAAGGTAGCCGAGCACTTCGCCCTCCTTCAGGGCGAAGCTGACGTCCCAGACGGCGGGGATTCCGCGATAGGTTTTCGACACGTTTTTGAGCTCAAGCATGAATTTTGCCCCTATGTAGCATACTACTCGTGATAGCATACTACATAGCTTATGAACACGCCTCGACTCTCCCATAGCGCGGCTCTCATCCTCAAGGCACTGAGCCTCGGCTACTGCTTCGGCCTGGACGTCATGGACGTCACCGGTTTGCCCAGCGGCACGGTCTATCCTGCGCTACGGCGTCTCGAACGCGACGAACTGGTCGAATCCAAGTGGGAGCCCGAGGAAGAAGCCTCAGCAAAACAGCGCCCCGCGCGGCGCTATTATGAGGTCACGCGTGCAGGCAAGGCCGCCGCGCTGGCCGCCACTTCGAGATATCCACTTCTGGCACATCTTGTTTCGGAGAAGTGATCATGAGCCACAACCTTCCGTCGCCGCTTCCAGTGTTCGATCGCAACCTGCTGTGGGCCGTTGCCAGGATCGTTCCTGCTGCCGAGCGCGAGGAGTGGTCATGCACGTGGCGGGCCGAGCTGTGGCACATGCACCACCGCGGCCGCAATCGCCGGATGCGGACGATCCGCGCTACTGCCGATCTCTCGATTGGGCTCACCTGCGACGCGCTCTGGCTGCGCACGGATTGCTGCAGCCGCGCGCTGAGCGGCACTCCGACGCTGTGCCTGGCATCGCTGCTCGCGCTGTGTTTCCTGTCGTCGGTGATTACGCTGGCGCTTACGGGGAACTGGCATTCGCTCAGCCTGTATCTCCATGGCCAGGCCGAACGGTCGCTGGTCGAAGCGCCGTTTGTGGTGTTCGTCAACTTTGCCACGGCGTCACGCAGGCCGATGGAACGGAGTTCGGTGGCGAAGACGCTGTGCTGGATTAGGCGGCAACTTTTCTTCGTTGCCGAGATGGCGCTGGTACTGCTGCTGACATTTTTGCTGAGCGCGGATATCTGTCATCCGATTCATGCAGCGTGGCCCGCTACTGCAGACCTGCTGCAAATTCTCTTCTTCGTCATCCTGACGCTGATCGGCCTGCGCTGGGCCTTTCGCGACCAGGAGGAGCGCTGCAAGCAGTGCCTGCACTCGCTCGCCATGCCTGCGCGGGTTGGGCGCCCGTCGCACAATCTGCTGGAGTGGAACGGGACCGAGCTGGCCTGCAAACACGGCCACGGACTGCTGAGCGTGCCGGAGATGGAGAGTAGTTGGTGCCGGTCCAGCCAATGGGTCGACTGCAAGCCCAGGTGGGAACAGGCGGCTGAGATTTAGCGGTTTGATTCGTCCGCGCGGGGGTGAAGGCGAAGGGCGCGGGCAGGTGACGGTGGTTGGGGCTTAGGAATCGGTGGTTGGTTCGGAGGTTGGAGCCCACGCATGCGCGATGTCCACCCCAGCGAGCCAAGAGCGCTCGCAGGACCCCGACGATGCGCATAAGTGGGTACCCGGCTTTTTATTGGAGGGAGAAATCGATTTCCTTAGTGACTGCAATAACTTGCAGGCCGGAGGCTGACGGAGGGAGAGAAAGAGGCAGAATCCTCGTTTTTCGGCCGATCCTGTTTGGCAGGAGAATTGCTTTTGTACTTTGGGATTCTCCGTTCTGCTCCGCTATCGTCATAGCGGAAACTGGTCTCGCCAGCTTATGAATCGGGGAGGATTCCGTGCGCGTTTGTGGGCCGCCAGGCGCGACAGGCTTCGACAGGGACTCATTGCCATCCGTTCAGTATCTGGGCTCACGTCGCTATCTATCACGCGCCACGCGCAGGAGGAAGAACATGAAAATTCGCACGAGTTGCTGCTTTGGGTTGATGGGCATACTGCTATCTGGCGGGCTTGCCCACGCACAGGCTACATTCACGGTTTTTGCCAGCGGGCTTGAAAACCCGAGAGGCCTGGCGTTCAGTCCGGAGGGCGTTTTGTACGTGGCCGAGGCGGGGCTGGGCGGAACACTCTCTACAACGCCGGCACAGTGCACGCAGGTGCCGTTTCCGATCGGGCCATACACGGGAGGATTCACGAGCCGAATCTCCAAGTTCGACTCCCAGGGCGTGCGAACCACGGTTGCCGACAACTTGCCTTCGGACAAGACCAACCCCGCTTCGGGCGGGTTCCTGAGCGGCGTTGCCGATATCGCATTTCTGGGCAACCGGCTGTATGCGTTGACTTCCGGGTCGGGTTGTTCGCATGGCCTGTTGAACACGGTGAATGGGATCTTCCGAGTGGAGAACAACGGAACTTTGAGCCTGGTGGCGAATCTGAGCGCATTTGAGCAGACGCATCCCGTTGCCAATCCGGAGCCGGACGACTTTGAGCCGGATGGAACCTGGTTCAGCATGGTGAGGCAGGGCGATGCGATGTATGCGCTTGAACCGAACCATGGGGAGCTGGACAAGATTACGGCTGCGGGCGACATTACGCGCGTGGTTGACATCTCGGCGGCTGAAGGGCATGTCGTTCCGACAAGTGTTGTCTTTCACAACGGCGACTTCTACTTCGGCAATTTGAGCCTGTTTCCGATCGTACCGGGAAGCGCGAAGGTGTTTCGACTGAATCCGCGGACTGGAGAGATTACGGTGTTTGCCACGGGATTCAGCACGGTGGAAGGCATCGATTTCGACCTGCATGACAATTTGTATGTGCTGGAATCGATGACTCACGCGGGGTTCCCAACCCCTGCGCAGGCTGGGTCGGGAACGATTGTCCGGGTGAATCGGTCGGGGTCAGTCGACACGGTGCTGACGGGGCTGAGCTTTCCGACGGCGATGATGTTTGGGCCGGACGGCAAATTGTACGTATCGAACCTGGGATTTGCGGCGCCTCCGGGGGCGGGACAGATCTTGAAGGTTGATGTGCAGTAGAGACGTTGGAGCGGAGGAAAGATCGGGGGGCACGCCGAACGGCGTGCCCTTCCGCGTTCGGGTGGAGATCGGGCTTGAGTGCTGGCGAGCCCTGGTAGCGGTGGCAGGTTTGGCCGCGACTGAGGTCTGGAATTGGTGTCGGCATTGGTGTACCCCCCCGGGTATCGATTTGCGCATAATCTTCCAAACAAACGACTTACCGGTCCCCTATTTTTGCAAGATATTGAAAGCAAAGAGGATAATTTGCAAGATCCTCAAAACGCTGGAGTTATGGGTTTTTTGGAGCTTTGGGGAGACACAAGCCTGAGGCTGGTGGGATTCGGTCTCTACCTAACTTAACTATACGCCTGGGTGTCAAGGGGGTGAGACCGGAATGGCAGTGGGATATTCGGGGACGCCGCTGGCAAAGAAGCTGGGGGTGAGGGACGGGCAGCGGACGTGGCATGCGGCGATGCCGGCGAGTGTGCTTGCCGAGATTCTGGAGAGCGGGGTGCGGCCGGAGATGGTGGCGAGGCCGCGTGCGGGGCTGGAGATGGCGCACATCTTTGTGACGGAACGAAGGAGCCTGGCGGAGATGCTGGGACGACTGCGGACGGTGATGGCGCCGGATGGGACGATCTGGGTGAGCTGGCCGAAGAAGGCGTCGGGGGTGAAGACGGAGGTGACGGAGGACGTGGTGCGGGCGGAGGCTCTGCCGCTGGGGTTGGTGGATGTGAAGGTGTGCGCGGTGGATGCGGTTTGGTCGGGGCTGAAGCTGGTGGTAAGGAAGAGTGAGCGGTAAAGCGCGCGCGGCGGCAGTACCCAGCGAGGAAGCGAATCAGTCGTTCCGCGCTGCGCTTCCACTCCGGCCCTTCGACTTCGCTCAGGGCAGAGCGGAAGCGTCCTGCGGACGCGGTCTTTCATGGGGCTGCGCCCTATGCTGGTATATGTCGGGCCTTCGGCTCTTGCATCCGGCCGGGTCAGCGTTTGCCGCGCGGGTCGTATTGGAAGCACTGCTCGAGCGAGACCCCGAGCGCGATGGCGACCTTGAATGCGGTCTCGAGCGAAGGCGAATACTTGTCCTGCTCGATGGCGATAACCGTCTGCCGTGTGACGCCGACCTGATCGGCGAGTTCCTGCTGCGTCATCTCGCGCGTGGCCCGGAGATCCCGGATGCTGTTGCGTATGGCGGGCATCAGAGAGCTCTCCTGTAGGCCACGATCTGGGTCACGGTCCTGGTGATGTCGGCGATGACCAGCATGGCAAAGAAGACGTTGAGGAAATGGAGTCCCATGGCGTGGTTGTCGAAATGGAAATCGCCGGCGGCCGTGTGCAGCCATAGCAAGCCAAGCCCGAAGACCATCAGGGATACGAAGGTAAGGTAGCCGGCGCGATAGCCGCGCAGCTCGATGAGGCGGTCGCGCTCGTCGGTGAGGCGGTTGCGCGTGAAGGCCGCGATGGCTGACTGGGCGATGATCTGCAGCACGATGATGGCGGCGATCATGCCCGCGACACGGTTGAGGCCCTGTTGGTGGTGGTGGATGAAGTAGGGGCCGTAGACGATGAGTTCCGCGGCGAGCGAGGCGTAGAGAGACTTTTCGCGGTAGGAGAGGCTTGAGGACATCGTGATTTCTCCGTGTCAAAAATATTTGACATGGAGAACGTAGCACTCGCTCGAATATGATGTCAAATATTTTTTACATTGAGGTGGTGGTTGGGGACCCGGGGCGCGGTCAGCGAACGTCCTACACCCCATCCGTCCGCGATAAACGCGTACGGATGGGCACCCGAAGTTTTGAGTACCCGGCGAGGAAGCAAATCAGTCGTTCCGCGCTTTGCGCTGCACTCCGGCCTTCGGCAGAGCGGAAGCGCCTTCAGCGCGGCTTTTTATGGCACGGCTGAAGCCGTGCCCTTAAGCAAGACGGTTGAAGGTTGAAGATCGTGCGCGTGGTAGTGAAGAAGGGTGCGGGGCGGGTGAGGGTGGTTGGGGCGGCTTAGGGTTTGGGGTTGGGTTCGGAGGTTGGAGTCCACTCATGCGCGATGCGCGTGAATGGGGCACCGAAGATGCTTTTGTGGCGCCGTCAATGACCGATCTTCACAAGGAATGGTGCAACGACACGAAATCCGGGTCTTTATACTTGACACACCCCACAGACAACGATACTTTCACAACTGCCTGAACCGCAGTTGGGAAGGCAGCCCTACCAATAGGTAGGTTTGCCCCGAGACACCATTAGTTGGGGTACGGACGCGAACGACCCTCAGTATCCCCGCCTAGGTTTTCCCTGTCAAGTTCTGTTTTTCGGGTTCTCCGCCTCACCGGGGGCGGGGCAGCAGCACCGCCCCGGTCAAGGTGTCTTCAGCACCAAGACCGGAAGCGGCACCATTCACCACTTACTTCAGGAGCAGTGATGAAACACACACCTAAAGTTGTTTACCGCGACGCACGCGATGGCCAGTTTGTCCCGAGAGATTGGGCAAAGCAGCATCCGGCTGTCACCGAGAGGGAAGTCGTTTATACCCCTTCACCCAAGAAAGACTAACGTAACACAACCGCGGCCCTGGTTTTCCTAGAGAGAATCAGGGCCGTCATTCATTTGTTTGGACACATGCACGGAAACAAGGAGTTTCTATGGCAGATCAAACCTCTCCTGAGCAAGAAAAGAGCACCAATTCTGACATTCTTCGGGACTTGGCCCAGACCTTCTCTGACGAAGCTCAAGCGGCGGCGAAGAAACGGGCAATCGAACAGAACTATCCGCTGGATCGCGGGGATATTCCATTCGAGGAGACCCTGATAAATCTCGGTCGTAACCGGGATGTTCTGCTCAAGTCAATCGAGGCGTCCGCTCTCCCTCAACTGCCGCTAAAGATTCAGAGTTCGCTCATCGCGGATGCCAGAAAGGTCTCAGCCCAACTAACTGCCTTAATTGGTGGAACTGACGCTGTGCTGCCCTTCGAGAGCGCAGTAGATGACCTCACGGCCAGCATTTGGTACTCCAACCTGCAAAACATGTCGGGCGAGGTTCTCGGTCTCCACGAGAAGCTAAATCAGCTCAAGGCGTTAGAACGAGAACTTCGCCAACTCAATGACCGCGCGAAGTCTTTCAAGGCCAGCGAAGAGCGGGCGGCTAGTGGACTTGAGCGTCTCGATCAGGCTCTGATTGCCGTAGAGGGTTCGGTTGGAAACTTAGCGGCGATTGTTCAAGAGGCGCAAAAGCAATTCGACATGACGAAGGACTCGGAGCAAAAGGTCGTTGGATTCCTCACCGTCGCGCAGCAGAACGAAAAGGGCTCCGCTGAGTCAGCGGCAACAGCGCGCGCGGCCTCAGCCGAGGTTGATTCATTGCGGACGCGTGCTGACACCGCCGTTTTGGAGGTCGAGCAGACCCGCTCCGCGTACGCCTCTCTAACCAACGAGATTACGGCTTTCAAAGGGCAGACGGAAGCAGGCTTGAAGCAGGCGCAAGAAACTCAGGAAAAGGGATTCAAGGAACTCACTGACGGCGCGCAGGCGGAGTTTACACGCCTGTCGAAGGTGGCGGAAGAGCGAGAGGAAGCCCTTGTGGCCGAGGTTCGTGCCGCTGAGGCCGCTAGGGTTCTTGCGGCCGGTACGCAGTTGGCGGCGTCAAAGGCAGCCTTTGACGCCTCAGCCGCCGAACTTGTGACCAAGAACAAAGAGGCTCTGGGTATCGCTGAAAAACGAGCCACGACGATAATCGACGAGAGTGAAATCAAGACGAAAGAGCGGTTTGAAGAGTTGGAAAAGCTCGAAGATATTATTCGCGAGAAAATCCGTCTCGCCACCAATTTTCAACTGTTCCATGCATTTCAGACTCGACAGATGGACATTGCGGTTGGCAAGAAGTTTTGGCGCAACTCGCTCTTCGGGTTTGTTGGTGTTTCCTTCGCGCTTTCAGTTCTATTCATAGTCTATCTTTTCATTGCAAGCCCTTCATATAACGCTGCCTTCTATCTCAAGCTATCGATATCGATCCCGCTCATCTATGCGATCCATTTTTGCAGTACTGAATACTCTAAGGAACGCAAGCTTGAAGAGGAATATGCGTTCAAGGGAAATATCTCCATCTCGCTGGAGCCGTATCGCGAATTGGTAGAGAAGATGATCGACAAGAATAATCCTGAGGAGGTCGCGAAATACTCTGACTTTGTAATAGCTTCCATTGACAAAGTCTTCACTTCACCCATGCAGCAGGTGGTCGGGACTACTCCTTCCAAAAAGGATGATTCCGCGGTCGTTGACGAGACGTCGAAGGGCCTTACCAAGATCGTGGGGTCAATAAGCGACTTGGTTCAATCGTTAATCAAGATCAAGTCTTAGTTCTATTGCAAGACGGCGGTGCCGGGTAGGGCTTGGGCTATTCGGGTGGCCCATTCGGCGGGGCCGGTGGCGTGGATGTTGGTGCCCTGGCTGTCTACGGCTACGGTGACGGGCATGTCGACTACGTCGAACTCGTAGATGGCTTCCATGCCGAGGTCGGGGAAGGCGAGGACCTTGCTGCTCTTGATGGCTTTCGAGACGAGGTAGGCGGCGCCTCCGACGGCCATGAGGTAGACGGCCTGGAACTCGCGGATGGCGTCGATGGCGACGGGGCCGCGTTCGGATTTGCCGATCATGCCGAGCAGGCCGGTGGAGGCGAGCATCTGGCGGGTGAACTTGTCCATGCGGGTGGCGGTGGTGGGGCCGGCGGGGCCGACGACTTCGTCGCGGACGGGGTCGACCGGGCCGACGTAGTAGATGAAGCGGTTGCGGAAGTCGACGGGGAGGGCTTCGCCGCAGTTGAGCATGTCGGTGAGGCGCTTGTGGGCGGCGTCGCGGCCGGTGAGGAGTTTGCCTGACAGCAGCACCACTTCTCCTGTTTTCCAGGTGCGGACGTCTTCGCGGGTGACGGTGTTGAGGTCGACGCGGCGGGCGTTGTGCGGGGCGTAGGAGATGTCGGGCCAGAGTGACAGCGGCGGCGGGGCGACCTGCACAGGGCCGCTGCCGTCGAGATGGATGTGGAGATGGCGGGTGGCGGCGCAGTTGGGGATCATGGCTACGGGGAGGTTGGCGGCGTGGGTGGGGAAGTCCTTGATCTTGATATCGAGGACGGTGGTGAGGCCGCCTAGTCCCTGGGCTCCGATGCCTAGCTGGTTCACTTTGTTGTAGAGGTCGATTCTCAGTTGCTCGATGGGCGTCTTCGGGCCGCGGATGATGAGCTCGTGCATGTCGATGGGGTCCATGAGGGACTCTTTGGCGAGGGTCATGGCCTTTTCGGCGGTGCCTCCGATGCCGATGCCGAGCATGCCGGGAGGGCACCAGCCGGCTCCCATGGTGGGGACGGTTTTGAGGACCCAGTCGATGATGGAGTCGGATGGGTTGAGCATGGCGAACTTGGATTTGGCTTCGGAGCCGCCGCCTTTGCTGGCGACGGTGATGTCGAGGGCGTCGCCGGCGACGAGTTCGACTACGACCATGGCGGGCGTGTTGTCGCGGGTGTTCTTGCGGGAGAAGGCGGGGTCGGCGAGGACGGAGGGGCGGAGGACGTTGTCGGGGTTGAGCCAGGCCTCGCGGACACCCTGGTCGATCATTTCTTGCAGCGTCATCATGCCGTGTTTGGCGGAGGGGCCCCATTGGACTTGCATGCCGACCTTGACGAAGGCGGTGACGATGCCGGTGTCCTGGCAGATGGGGCGGTGGCCTTCGTAGCACATGCGGGAGTTGATGAGGATCTGGGCGATGGCGTCCTTGGCGGCAGGGGACTGCTCGTGCTCGTACGCGCGGGCGAGGTTGGCGATGTAGTCGGCGGGATGGTAGAAGCTGATGTATTGGAGTGCGTCGGCTACGCTGCGGATTACGTCGTCCTGGCGGATGATGGTGGGCATGGGTTCCTTTGAGGCTAAGTGCGAAAGCGAATCACAGAGATCACAGAGTCAAAGAGAGAACACATCAATTTTAGCGCCGCAGGGAGGGGTGGGGTGGTGATGGGGGTACAGCGGGGTGGGTGCGGCGAAGGGGCGCGGCGCTAGTTGGGGGCGAGGAACTCGTCGTAGGCGGTGCGGAGCTCGCGCAGGCGGGCGCGGGACTGGCGTAGTTCGCACTGACCGTCCATGAAGTTGACGATGGTGCCGCCGCGCCATTCGGTGTCCTCGGCGTCGCACTCGGCCTTGGCGTAGGCGCGCCAGCTGGTT
Source organism: Acidobacteriaceae bacterium (assembly GCA_036390355.1). Classification (GTDB taxonomy): domain Bacteria; phylum Acidobacteriota; class Terriglobia; order Terriglobales; family Acidobacteriaceae; genus Edaphobacter. The sequence goes on along the minus strand of DASWCA010000207.1, from coordinate 748 downwards.
TCGGTGGCGTCGAAGGCCACGGTGTTGGTGGCGGGTGTGGCTTCGGGGCCGGAGGGTCCGATGATGGGGTAGGTGGCACCAGGGATGGGCGGCGAGGGCAGGGCGAGCAGTTCGCGGAGCGCGGTAGTGAAGGCTTTGAGGTTGGCGTTGGTGATGTCCATTTCGTGCGAAACGCAGTTGTTGACCTCGACCGTGCTGCCGGCGTTGGGGCAGATAGGCTGGGATTCGCGGGCGGTCTCGGCTGCGAGGGCGGACTTGGCGCGGGCGCGGAGTTGGTCGGCCTTTGCGTCGTAGGTTTTGAGCGCGGCCCGGTAGGCGATTTGTTCGGAGGTGGGGACTTTTGCGGGGCGGGCGATGGGAGGGGCGGGCTGGGGTGCGGTTTGGGCGAGGGCTAGTGCGGGGATAAGGGCGAGGGAGAGGATGGCGGCGCGCATGGGTGATTCCTCGGGATTGAGCGTAACATCCTATCGATTGCGTAGAGGTGTGCGATGGCGGAGATGCGGCAGGAGAAGGATTCGCTGGGGGTGGTGGAGGTGCCGGCGGGGGCGATGTATGGGGCGCAGACGCAGCGGGCGGTGGAGAACTATCCGATCAGCGGGATGCGGGCGGCGCCGGCGCTGATTCGGGCGATTGGGATGGTGAAGAAGGCGGCGGCCGAGGCGAATGGCGAGCTAGGGGTGGTGAGCCGGGAGCGGGCGGAGGCGATCGCCGCGGCTGCGCAGGAGGTGATCGACGGGGAGTGGGATGG
>DASWCA010000206.1:0-19261 GCA_036390355.1 Acidobacteriaceae bacterium | reverse complement strand
GCGGTGGCGAAGGCGATCGAAAACGGCTCGAACTACTACACGCTGACCTATTCGCCGACGAACACCGAGTGGGACGCGAGGTTCCGCGCGATCAAGATCAAGGTGGAACAGCCCGGCGTGAAGCTGAGTTATCGCAACGGCTATTTTGCTGTCGATCCCAATGACCGGAACAAGCTGAACGCGCAGATGGCGGCGACTGCGCTGACTCAACCCACGACGATGGCGACTGCGATGATGCACGGCGGTCCCGATCCCGCGGAGATCCTGTTCAAGGTACGCATCCGTCCTGCCGGAACGCCGGCTGAAGACGCGCCGCTGAAGAGCAACCAGACCAATCCCGATCCGAAAGTGAAGGTCGAGGGCCCGTTCAAGGCATATGGAGTCGACCTTGTGCCCGATCCGAAGGCCGTGAGTTGCCGCGTGGTAGCCAGCGGCAATCGTCATTGCTCGATCGAGGTGTGGACGTTCGTCTACAACAGCCAGGGCGAGCGGCTGATCACGGCGAGCAACCGTTTGCATGCGCTTTTGAGTCCGTCCGACTACGCGAAGATGTTGGTTGGCGGGATGGCGTTTCACCAGCAGATCAGCGTTCCGGTTAAGGGGCAGTATTATCTGCGCACCGCGATCCACGATATGGTCTCGGACAAAGTTGGGGCGGTCGAGGTTCCGGTGAATGCGGTTGCGCACCTGGAACCGCTGCAACCGCTTCCGGCAGTCGCCGCGCCGGCGGTTCCTCTGCCTTCGTTGAATGATTTGCCTCCTTCGCCGACGTCTGCTACTCCGGCAACGCGACCTCCAGTTCAGGTGCCTCGCGCCGCGCCTGACTTGCCGCTCGCTGCGCCAAAATAATCTGCGGAGACTCTTCCGCGATGCTGACGAAACCAGTGCGGTTCCCGCTTATCGAGAAATGATTTAATCTGGGACGGAGCGTGTCTATCCCACTTAGCGTATCTACCCCACTTATTGAGGTCTTCGAGCAGGAGTACCGCGAGTTGCGTCCGCGCGCTCCGATTCCGCCGTTCGACATCCGGTTTCGCCGCTTCACCTCGCTGAATACGACGATCCGGCTGCGTGAGGGACGGCTGCATGTGCGCCTCTCCGACCTGCTGGAGCATGCGCCGGAATCGGTTCACCACGCCATCGCTCACATTCTGCTAGCCAAGCTGTACAAGAAGCCGATCGCGCGCACGCATTCGGACCGCTATCGACGGCATGTGTCCTCCGAGGCGGTCGCGCGGCAGGCCGAGCACATTCGCCAGACGCGCGGACGGAAGACGATTCTGTCGGCGCAGGGACATCACTACGATCTGGACGAGGTGTTCGAGAGCCTGAACACTCGTTTTTTTTACGGTCTGCTGGGCCGGCCGACGCTGACCTGGAGCGCGCATCATGCGCGGCGGATGCTGGGTCATTATGACGCGGCGCACAACACGATTATGGTCAGCCGCGTCTTCGATCGGCCGGACACTCCGCGATGCGCTGTGGAATACCTGCTGTACCACGAGATGCTGCACCTGAAGCATCCGGTGCGGGTGAAGGCAGGTCGACGGTGCGTTCATTCCAAAGCGTTCCAGGCGGACGAGCGGCTATTTCCAGAACTGGAAGCTGCCAAGGCGTACCTGAAACGGCTCTAGCGGGTACCCCTTCCCCGACATTACGCAGTTCGATCGCGTCAGCGGGAATCAGCCGGTGGCTGGAACCCACATTCGCACTCTGCCGACGCAGGTTGGAAACGCGCGGTAGTATGGCATTGTGTCGCTGGATATGTCGGTGATCAAGAACAACCGGATTAACGACAGATTCCACGCGCAGCTTCGCGCGGACTTCTTCAACGCGCTTAATCATCCGAGCTTCGGTACACCGAACCTATCGCCTACGTCTGGAGCGTTCGGGACGATCACGTCGCAGGCGAATCTGCCGCGGACGGTGCAGATTGGACTGCGGTTGGCGTTCTGAGGCTGACGAAATGAGGGAGTCATGCGGCGCTGGTATTAAGATGGGTTGAAATCTGTCGCCATCCGTGGAAGGAAAAGATCATTGAGGGCATATAATCGCCAAACCCTTTTTGAGACACTTTCCAGGAGACAGACATGAGTCGCGGATTCTGCCGTTTTTTTGTCCTTCTCTTTGGCACTACATTGCTGCTTGTGACGGGAGCGCGCGCGGCCGACGTTGCTCTAACGATGGTCAAGGCTCCGGGAGGTGGCCAGATCACCTTCGGGCCGCTTTCGGGCCAGATGACTCCGGAGGCGGCGATGGGAAACGCCATGCACCGCGTGCATGTCTATTGCGGTGACCGGCCCGTGATGGGGAAGGTGGCCCAGGCACAGAATGGCGATATTCTGGCGGCCTTCTTTACAGTGAATGGGAAGAATCAGGATGGCAAGCCGATGGCTGGCCTGGCGATTGTGTCCGCGCCGAAGACCGACACCGCGCGGGTTGCTATTTTGTCGGATTATGCGGACAAGTTTCCGACCACGGTGAACTCCATGTTCGCGCTGCTGAAGCAGAAGATGGGCAATACACCGGCTCCGGCAGCATCGAACACACAGAGCCCTGCCTCAGGTGGCTCTTCCGCGGCTGCCAAGCCCAAGACCAGCGGCGCCACCGCGGCACCGGCGGCTTCCTCGAAACCGGCGGCGCTGAACCCGTCGAAGTTTCCGGATGGAACCGGAGTGGTCTTCCTGCCCGCGGGATGGAGCGTAGTTCGCGCCCAGATGGGCGATGTGAGCGCGAATGGCACGCAGGGAGAGGTGCTGCGGTTTGGCTGGACGGTCCTGGCGATCGATCCGACTAATCCGCAGTCCCGGGCTCTGATGGGGCGCAACGGACCGACGGGAAACTTCGTTGCCGTTCCGTATGGCGCGGATCCCGCGTCTGCATACAAGTCTGCAATTTCGCAACTGGCTCAAAAAGCCAAAAAACAGGCGCCGGTGGTGAACATTGGCAAGGTGCAGGACATTCCTCTGGCGGGCGGCAAGAACTACTTCATGTACGGCACCATCGATTTCAACGACGGCCATGGAGCGCAATCGCTTGTGCTGCAGATGATCGTGTCAGCGCCGCAACCAATGGGCAGCTGGCAGATGACGTGGTTTCAACTTACGGCGCCGGAGCAGGCGATGGCGGCCGAGAGCGCGACGGTCGCTGAGATTTTTCCAAGCTACAGCCGCGATTCCAACCGCATCAATGTCGTGGTGAACCAGCAGATTCAGGAGGGCATCGCGGAGACGAATCAGTTCGTCGGGCAGGTGGCGCAATATACGGATAACTCGAACCGGATGACGCAGGGAATGTCCGATTTTCTGCGGGAGCAGTCGGTGGTGGTTGATACGCAGACGGGAGAGCATGCGCGGACTTCGAACCAGCTTTCGGACGCTCTGGTAAACGCGAATCCGAATCGCTACAAGACGTTGTCGACGGGCGAGTACATCAAGGGGATTGATTATTAGGTACTAGGTTCGAGGGTAAAGCCCCAGGGCTCCAGAGGTTCCGGGTCGACGTCAGACGGTGTGGGTTTGTTTGGAGCTGCCGTGGGTGACGCCGGACGTGGCGCGGGTGGAGGGGTGATCGGAGTAGATAGCTCCGTCGCGAATGGTGACGATGCGGTGGGCGAACTCGGCGATGTCGGGCTCGTGGGTGACGACGACGATGGTGTTGCCCTGGGCGTGGAGATCGTCGAAGAGGGCCATGATCTCGTCGCCGGTCTTGGAGTCGAGGTTACCGGTGGGCTCGTCGGCGAGGATGATGGACGGGTGATTGACGAGCGCGCGGGCGATGGCGACGCGCTGGCGCTGGCCCCCGGAGAGTTCGTTGGGCTTGTGCATCATGCGGGCGCCGAGGTGGACCGACTCGAGGACAGCCTTGGCGCGGGCGATGCGCTCCTCTGACGGCGTGCCGTTGTAGATGAGGGGAAGCTCGACATTGTGGAGTGCTGTGGCTCGGGCGAGCAGGTTGAAGGTCTGGAAGACGAAGCCGATTTCCTTGTTGCGAATGCGTGCGAGTTCGTCGTCGTTGAGCGCAGAGACGTCGTGGCCGTTGAGCCAGTAGCGGCCGCGGGTAGGCGAGTCGAGACATCCGATGAGATTCATCAGCGTGGATTTACCCGAACCGGAGGGCCCCATGATGGCGACGTATTCGTTGTGCTTTACGCGCAGGTTGACGCCGCAGAGCGCGTTGACCTGCTGGTCACCCATCTCGTAGGTCTTCCACAGGCCGCTGGTGACGATCACTTCGCCAGGGTGCGGTCCATCGGTGGGGATTGGATCCGCTTGGGGGGTGGGGGCGAGTTCGGCTTCGGTTTGAGGTGCCATCCGGTTCTCCGGGCTGCGGTGGTACTGGTGCTTGCGGTAGTGCTGGTTCTAAGGATAGTACGAGGGGGCGATCGTTACGACTTCTCGTCCCCGGTAACTGGCGTGGTGTTATCTCGTTTGACGAGTGTGCCGCTCTTAAGGGCGCGAAGGACCTGGTAGCGGCCAGTGACGATCTCGTCGCCTGGTTTGAGGCCGCCGAGCACTTCAATGTCGGTGGCCCCGGTCACTCCAGTCGTGACGGGAACAAAGATAGCGCGGAGCTTCTTGTTTGTGATGGTCAGGACATAGACGCCCTGGGTCATCTTTGGTTTGGCCGGGGCGCCCGACGTGGATGCGGCGACGACGGCTGTTGTGGATTGCTTGCCCTGGTGGTCCGCGAGCACCTTTTCCGCGGCTGGGTCACGTTCCACGAGCGCCTGAATCGGGATGGTGAGAGCGTCTGGCTTGTGGGCCACGGTGACCTTCGCAGTGGTTGAGAGGCCGGGACGCAGATCGTCCAGGGTCTCTGACGGTACCTGATCGAGGGTGACGACTACTTTGAAGTCCTTGGCTTCCTCGGTACCGGTCGTGGACTGGGAGGTAGCGATGCCGGTGGTGCGCAACAATGCCTGGTCGCCGACTTCGGTGACGTGGCCTTTGAAGACGCGGCCGGGGAGGGCATCGACGGTGACGTCGGCGGTCTGGCCGAGCGACATGTTGACGATGTCGGTCTCGTCGACTTTGACCTCGGCGGTGATGACGGACATGTCGGCGAGAGTTAACAAGGTTGATCCCTCGGCGTTCTGGATTCCGACGACGACGGTCTCGCCTTCGCGCACGGGGACATTGGTGACCAGGCCGTCGAATGGGGCGCGGCTGATGGTTTTGTCGAGAGCGTCGAAGTTGGCGCGCTGACTGGCCATGGCCTGATTCAAGTGACCGCGCTGGGAATCGGTCTGGGCTTTGGCCTGGGCGAGGGCGGCTTCGCGCTGCTGGAGCGTGGCGGTGGCCATGTTGTAGGCGGCCTTTTTGCTGTCGAAGTCCTGCTTGGGAATGAGCTGCTCTTTATACAGGGCCTGGGCGCGGTCGAAATCGAGCTTTTTCTGCTCGAGGTCGGCGCTGGACTGGGCGATGTTGGCCTCGGCAGTCCTTTCGGCTGCGAGGAAGGAGGATATATCGGTCTTTGATGCGGAAATGCTTGCCTGTTGGGCGTCAACGGTGGCTTCAGGCTGAACGCTTTCCACCTTGGCCAGGATGGCGCCCTTTTTAACGTGGTCTCCCTCCTTCACATAAAGGTGGGTGATACGTCCAAAGGAGGTAGCGCCGATGTTGACATAGGTCTTGGGCTTGATCTGGCCGGTGCCACTGACGACGGAGACAAGATCCTGCCGCGCGGCTTTGCCGGTGGCGACCTTGACGATGCCAGCCTGGCTGCGGAGGATGGTGAGGGCGGTAACGCCTGCCAGGACGAGGACGATGACGACGATGATGACGATCTTCTTGGTGCTCATTCAGTCTTTCTTCAGGCCTTCCAGGGTTCGCTGGCGTTTGCGTGGCGCTCGTTGCCGGTGCGCAAACGGGCAGTGATGGGCTGAGACCAGATACGTATGAGAGGTGGACTAGGTTCCATGACACGTTCGTTGGGAAAGGTAGATCGGGCCGCCTGGGGCGGGATACTTCGGGGGTCTTCTCTTGCAGTGATAATAGCAGGGAAGAAGGTCGCGGATGGCTTGTAACGCGGAGGTCGACGCACTACAATGGGACGTGAGTTCCGCGCCCGTCCGGGCCGGCACGGCCGCGGGGCGATTTCCAGGGCGCGCAGACAGATTTCAGGCAGTAGAAGGTCCGAAGCAGGAGTATCAAAAGGCTATGAGAGTACTGGGTCGGCTGGTAGTAGGCACGATGTTGTTTCCGTTGTTAGCGGGGTGGGGCCTCGCACGGGGGCAGCAGGCGACCCCTCCCGATGGTGTCACCCAGACACCACCGGTGGTAGAGAAGCCAAACCCGCTGAAGCGCAGGTTGAGCGACAGGGAAAGAATCCAGCAGCAGAAGGACCTGAAGCAGGAGCTGCACGGCGTCTACAAGACCTGGCTGGAGCAGGATGTGCGGTGGATTATCACCGACACCGAGGCGCAGGCGTTCAAGCACCTTTCGAACGACGAAGAGCGCGACGCGTTCATCGAGAACTTCTGGCAGCGGCGCAATCCCAGCCCCGACTCTCCTGAGAATGAGTATCGCGACGAGATTTATGCACGCATCGCCTATGCGAACGAGCACTTTGCGGCGGGCAAGCCGGGATGGATGACCGATCGCGGTCATATCTATATTGCGTATGGCAAGCCGGACGATATCGACTCGCACCCGAGCGGCGGCCAATATCAGCGGCCCATGGACGAGGGCGGCGGCAGTACAGCTACCTTCCCGTTTGAGACATGGCATTACCGGTATATCGAGGGCATCGGCGATAACATCGACCTGGAATTTGTAGATACGTGCCAGTGTGGCGACTACCATTACACGATCGACCGGTCGGAAAAGGACGCACTGAAGCATGTCCCCGGCGCCGGATTGACCCAGGCGGAGGAGAGCGGGCAGGCCAAGAAAGAGGACCGGTTCTCTGGCGCAGGCGGATTCGAGCAGCTTGGCGCGGGGCCGATGTCGCAGCAGAACCAGAACAAGCAGTTCGACCGGATCGACCTGATGGCGAAGATCATGGCGGCTCCGCCGATCAAGTTCCAGGATCTGGAACAGTTCATGACGAGTTCGAAGATCCTCACCGGTCCGCCGTTCCTGTTCGATGTACGCACGGATTACGTAAAGATCACCAACGACACGGTTTATGTGCCGATCACGTTGCAAATCCGAAATTCAGACATCACCTTTAATACCAAGGAGGGGGTGTCGGTAGGAAAGGTGGAGGTCCAGGGGATCGTCACCAACCTGACGCACAAGATGATCCAGAGCTTTGGCGATCCGGTTGAGGTTTCCACGCCCAGCGAGCTTTTGACGGCGAAGCAAAAAGGGTCGTCAGTCTATTGGAAGGAACTTGCGCTGAAGCCGGGGCTATACAAGGTTCAGATTGTCATTAAGGATGTGAACAATCCGGACCACATCGGCCGGTGGTCGCGAAGCATCAATGTTCCCAAGTTCGACGACGACACTCTGGGGCACTCCTCGCTGATTCTGGCTGATGAGATGTACCGGGTTGCTTCCAAGGAGATTGGCGGCGGCAACTTCGTCATTGGCGATACGCACGTTCGGCCGCGGCTCGCGTCGGGCGGGACTGTGGGCACGCCAGTGAAGTTCAGCCGGGCGCAGAACCTGAATTTCTGGATGCAGGTCTATAACCTTGGGATCGACGAGAAGAGCAAGCAGAATGATGCGACGATCAGCTACGAAATTACGGAGCTGGGAACGAACAAGCCGATTTTAAATACGCAGGAATCGACCAAAAAGCTGAATCCGAATGCGGATCAGGTAACGCTGGAGAAGAGCATGTCGCTGGCGAGCTTGCAACCTGGACAGTATCAGGTGAAGATTAGAGTCAATGATGGAGTAAACGGGCATCAAACAGAGGAGTCGGCGAAGTTTTCGGTTGACTGATTTTCCCGGGTTGTGTGGAATGAATCGAAGCGCGGAGTCCGAACAGCGCTCGATGCGGCAAATTGAGGGCGGATGCGCGGTATTCAGGCGAAAAGATTGCGCGGACTGGATTGCGATGATCGAACGCCGGCGCAGAGCGTCTTGACGGGCCTTCCTTTTCCGGCGCGTCGTTTTGAGGAGCAGGCCTTCGACGCACAGGGTGGTGCTGACTGTGCAAAGTAGCTGGATGAGAATCGGAAAAGACTTCTGGCTTGGCGCCTTGCTGCTGTCGCTCGCCTGCGGCGTAGCGAATGCAGCTTCGACCGCCGCGGTATCCGGTGTGGTACACGACACTCAGGGCGTGGCGCAGATGGGCGCCATGGTGCAGGTGCTGACTGCCGGCTCGGTGAGCGTGGCAACCGCCTTCACAGATATGTATGGGCGCTACCGGATCGCCAATCTTGTTCCAGGCAGATACCAGGTGAAAGCGAGCGCCGCGCTGTTTGTGCCTGCCATGCGCAACAACCTACAGCTTTCGACGGGGATGCGGGCCACCGTAAACCTGACGCTGAACATGCTCTCGGACCCGGCGGCCTGGCTGCCTGCGGAGCGCCGCAAGCCGGATGAGCCCGGGGACGATTGGACATGGACGCTGCGGTCGGCGGCGAATCGGCCGATTCTGCGCATTCTGGACGACGGAGAAGTGGTGATGGTGTCCAGCGCGGAGAAGGCTTCGCGCAGACCGGTCAGGGTTCGCGATACCGCGACGAGCGGCGACGGAGGTTTCGGCGGCGGTGGGATACACGATGTGGTCGAGGTGGATCGCGCTGCCGGCAACGGTTCCGACCTGATGCTGCGTGGCAATGTGGCAAAGGTATCCAGCGGCGTCACTCCTGCGACAGAGGTGGACGCAGGCTATGAGCGGAGCTCGTTTGCGGGCGGATCTCGGCTGACGATGAGTTACGCGTCTCATCCGGAGATGATGAGTGGCGGCGTGATGGGGCTGTCGTGGATGCGGATGGCGAGTGGCGAGAAGATGCATCTTGGCGACATTGCCGACGTGGAAGCCGGTGGTACGGTTTACGCGATCCACACCACGGGAGATGCGTTTACGGCGCAGCCGTTCCTTCGCGTTACGGTGTTTCCGGGCGAAGTGTGGGCGGTCCAGTACCGTCTGGCGACTTCGCGCGACGTGCAGAGCTTCGAGGCACTGAATTCGATCGAGACGGATTTGCCAATTGCAGTGATGTGCCACGGCCAGTTGAAGACGGAGAGTGGGACGCACCAGGCAATCGCCGTGAGCCGCAAGGCCGGGCACGGTCTGGTCCAGGCAACGCTTTACCACGACGATATTGACCGCTCGACGATCTCCGGGATGGGAGCGACGAGCGCGGCCGGAGTCCTCCCGGCAGGCAACTCGGATCGCGTGATTGTCGATACGTCAACGGATAGCTTCCGGCTTCTGGGCGCAGGATATTCGAAGAGTGGAGTGAGTCTTGCCGTGTCGGAGCCGCTGACTTCGAGCCTGTGGGCGGCGCTGGAATTTGCCAGCGGAGCGGCGCTGTCGACCAGGGAGACGACTACGGTGGATCTGCCTGCGCTTACGGCAGGCATGCATCCGGAGGCCGGAGAAGCGTTGACGGCGGAGTTGAAGGGGCGAGTCGTGCGCACCGGCACCAAGGTGCGAACGTCGTATCGCTGGCAGCCACGGCGTTTCGTTACCGCGGTTGCTCCGTATGGGACTTCTGGCGACCAGGGATACCTGAGCTTCTATGTGCGCCAGGCAGTTCGCTGGGGCGACAAGTTGCCCCAGGGTCTCGAGGCCACCATTGATGTGACCAACCTGCTGAAAGAGGGATACCATCCTTTCCTCTCGGCGGATGGACGGACTCTGTATCTGGCACAGGCTCCGCGAACGATGCAGGCTGGCTTGTCGTTTACGTTCTAGCTGCGTAGGAAAACTTAACACTGATTTCCACCGATGGGACCGATTCGAAGACTTGTTCTTCGGTCGCGAATTCGTGCGGTGCTGCGCCCTGGCGTGAGGCTTCCTCAGTTTCTTGTAGCGTTTCCAGTTTTCAAATCTTTTCGTCGATCTGGATTGACTCGATCTTGCTGGCCAGGTTGTTGTTGGCGGTTTGCAGGTTGGCTTGCGCGGCGGTTAGATCTTTTTGGGCGGCGGCGATCTGGTCTTCGGTCGCGTTCAGGTCGCGCACGAAGCGCTCGCGGGAGGTCTTGTCTGCGTTGGCGAGAGCCGTGATGTTTGCACGCTGGCGTTCTTCGTCGGAGCGCAGGGCAGCCAGCCGCGCCGTGGCTTTGTCGACTGCCGCCTGCATTTCCGCCACCTGGCGGCGGGCGTCGAGGATCGGTTGCAACGCTTGCCCGATTGCAGCGCTGTTGCCGGTCTGCTTGAGGATGTAGGTGAACTGGTTGTCGTTGAAGTTGGTGAGTTGGTAGCTGACGACGCTGTTGTGGCGCTCGCCGACATGCAGCCGCACCGTCTCGCCTGGTTTGGTGATGACGCGATAGCGGTAGAGCGCCGGCGCGGTCTCGTCCGGTTTCGGGTCGGAATCGAGCGCGTAGTTCGGGCGGATGGGATGCTCGATGACCACGGTGCGGCCGTCGGCGGCCGCATTGTGGACGACGTATGTAATCTCTGCGATCTGGGTGTGGTGGAGCATCATAACGCCCTTCGCCGCGGTAATCGCGGTGGCCTGCGCGGTGTCGTGCTGAGACTCGGTGGTGACGCGGACGGCCTGGTCGACGGCGTAGGAGAGCAGGCGCTTCTCGGCGGGATGGATGGGATCGAGCAGGCCCTCGCCGCCGAAATTGCCGTCCTCCACGATGGAGAATGAGCCGCGGTCGAGCGTGAGGTTGGAGGTGTTCGTGATCCACAGGGCGCGCAGCGGTGTCGGTTGGCGCGGCGACCACAGGGTCACGCGCTCGGCGTCGATTTTGGTTTGCAGGATCGGTACCAGGGCGGATTCGTTTTTGCGAATTGTGATTGGCTCGGAGAGGTTGTAGGCGAAGTAGTCGTCGAAGGCGGTGGCGGTGGATTTTGCCGTAATGGATTCTTCCGCCACCTGCTCATATGGGCCGGTAGGTTTCGGAGCCGCACGAACAGCGGCGGGCGGGGCGTTGCCAACGCCTCCCATTATTCCGCCGACCACGCCACCATGGGCAAACCCATAGCCGCTGCCACTACCCGAGCCGATTCCGGACATACCGGCGAAGCCGGCCACCTGGGGAGCACCGTCTTCCTTGAGCATCGCGATGCTCTTCGATACGGTGGCATCGCCGCTCTCATGAGTCTGCGGCGTGACTTGTGCTTCCAGCGGAAGGCCGATCTCAGGGCGCCGCGAATAATACGGCACCGAGAGCGGCTGGATGAAACTCTGCGGCGCGCCTGCGATGAGGGAAAGCTGCACGTTGATCCAGTCCGCGCCCGTGGTATTGTCGACGACGGACCAGCCTTGAAGGGTTGCCGTCTGCGTGGCCGATGTGTCGCCAGCTTTTGGATCGGTAAAGAGAATGCGGTAGGTCGATTTCCAGATCGGCACTTCGCTGATGTAGCTGACGTGCAACTCGCGTGTGCCGGTACCGTTGTCCTGCAGCGTGAGGTGACGCAAGCCCTGGTTGCGGGTCCCGGCGAGGAGTTGCAGGTAGCGGGTCACGTCCTGATGCAGGTCGGTGTCGAGCAGGCGAACTTCCGTTGCGGGAGTGAGTTCGAGGGTGCGGACTGCTCCAGTATCGCCCACGACGGTGATGAGGCGTTTCTCGCCGGTGGGCTGGCCGTCCTTTTGGGGATTTTCGACGCTTTCGATGTTGAGCAGACGCCCCGCGATGGTTGCGGCCGCGCTGTGGACTTCGACACGCGCGCCCCGGATCGCGTTGTAGAAGTCGATAGCGGTGGGGTCTTCGCCCAGGGCCAGCGGCAGCGCCTTCAACTGCTGCTCAAGCGGCGTGGTCGAGTTGTATCCGGCGCCGGCAATGCGCCCGCCGTTCAGGTCGACGGCGGTCAGCGATTGCAGCACGTCGTTGAGCTGCGCGGTGGTGAAGTCGATGGTGACGCTGCGGTCTCCAGTGACGTGTCCGACGTGCTCGAAGAAGCCGACTCCGTTCTTGTAGAGGGCAACTCTCGTCACCGGAAGTTGAGACGAGACGGCTACTGCGCCGGGCGCCGGAACCGGCCTGGATGCGGCCCTGGCGGTTGGCCTGGCGGGTGATTGTGCGCTGGCGAGGATGTTGATTGCGAGGAAGAGGGACGGGATACCGATGGCCTTGCGCACGCTGGTTGTTCCTTCCGGTTTGCAGAGGTTTTGCCGCACGAATTTGTGCTGCCGATGATGGAACGGCAGCGCTCAATAAACTTGCAGGAAAACTTTTCGGAAAGTCTCCGGCTGCAAGGATAGACCCCTATGTTTGGAGATTTGTTCCCGGATCGCGCGAATAAAAATTGGTGAGGAGACGGGGAAGAAGTCAAGGGACGATGACTGCGGGCCCGTTTTCCGTCTCATGCTTGACGGCGAGGAGCGCGCTGTTTGCATCGTTGAGCGAGAAGACGCTCGCTCGCGGGCGAATGCCAAGTTCGAGAGCGATCTTCAGGAAGTCGCGTGCGTCCTGGCGGGTCATGTTGGCGACGGAGCGGATCTGACGTTCTCCCCAAAGCAACGTGTCGTAGTCGAACGCGGGCATCTGGTCGAGATGGATTGCGTTGATTGCGACGACACCACCCTTGCGCAGACTCGCAAGCGCGCCGACCACAACTTTGCCGCTGGGAGCGAATGTGATGGCGCGATCCAGTTCGACAGGCGGGCGCGCGTCTTCGTCGCCGACCCAGGTCGCGCCGAGTGAAGCGGCGGCGTTGCGATGGGACTCGCCGCGGGTAACGACGTAGACCTCGCATTTCCACGATTGCAACACCGTGATGGCGAGGCTCGCGGAACTGCCGAAGCCGAAGAGGCCGACGCGTTCGCCTGGTTGTACTCCTGCGACGCGCAGGCTGCGAAAGCCGATGATACCGGCGCAGAGCAGAGGCGCGACATGCATGGCGTCGAGATCTCCGGGTAGAGGGTAGACGAAGTCCGCGCGCGCGAGGGCGTACTCTGCATAGCCTCCATCGACCGTGTATCCGGTGAACGCCGCGTTGTCGCAGAGGTTTTCCATGCCCAGCTTGCAGTACGGACACGTGCCGTCGACGCCAGCCATCCAGGAGACGCCGACACGGGTGCCTTTGGGGAGTTCTGGAGTCGCGGCTTCGATAATTTCGCCGACGATCTGGTGGCCAGGGATGATGGTGGGCGCGAGGGGCGGGAGGTCACGTTCGACGATGTGGAGGTCGGTGCGGCAGACTCCGCAGGCGAGGACGCGGAGGAGGACGTGGCCGGGTTGCAGTGTCGGAATGGGGACGTCTTCAATTTGGACGAAGTTGCCGGGTGCGGCGAGAGCGGGGTTGAAGACGGCGGCCTTCATGGATGTGAGGTTAGTGCGCAGACGTAAGGAAAGACAAATGCGGAGATTCTGACGCTTCGCGTCAGAATGCACTGGAAATTCGAGACGTTTGGGCTTTACGCCTGCGTCTGTAATAATTCCGAAGACCTTGCGAAAGAGTTGCGGGATTGCCTTTGAAGCCTAAGGAACTGTCGATGAACGGAATTCGGCGGGGTGGGCACGGGAGTTTCGGCTTGCCGCCGAAGGATTTGCGCACGTTGCGCGCGCTGAATTCTCCGGCACGGATTCAGCGGTTCCTGGACGCGTTGCCTTACCAGTACGGGGACACGGCGTGGTCTCCGCTACGCGCGTTGCGGGAGCGCAAGGGGCATTGCCTGGAGGGAGCGCTGCTGGCCGCGGCCGCCCTGCGCGTCAACGGTCATCCGTCGCTGGTGATGGATCTGGAGTCCGTGCGGGACGACGACCACGTGGTGGCCCTCTACCGCGAACGTGGCCTGTGGGGAGGCATTGCCAAGTCAAACTTCGCAGGCCTGCGCTTTCGCGCGCCGGTTTACCGTACGCTGCGCGAACTGGCGCTCAGCTACTTTGAGCACTACTACAACCTGCGCGGCGAGCGGACTTTGCGGTCGTACTCGGCGGCCGTGAATCTGACGCGGCTGGATGGGCGGGGGTGGATGACGTCGGAGGAGGACGTGTGGTGCGTCCCGGAGTTGCTGATTGCGGCGAGGCATTACCCGCTCTTTCCGGATAAGGTGGCGCGGGCACTGCCAAGGCTGGACCGACGGAGCCTCGAAGCAGGGATGCACGGCTGGACGAAGCACTGAATAGAGTTGGACCGATGAGGTGCTCATCTCTGCATGGCGCCGCACTGCTCTAAAGTCTTGTGACACAAGCCCACATCTCAAAATCGGCGTATGGGAACTCACTTGTCCAAGAGTGCGCAAAGTCTTGCCTAAAGATTTGTGCAAGGTTTTGTAAGTCGCTGATGGGGGTAGAACGTTGAGTGGCAGACGAAATGCTTCTTCGTGAGTGGCAGACCAAATGCTCGTTCTCTGCCGTTAGACCGGGCCCCAGCAAGCGAAGAGATTCACACTCTGGGAGGAAACAATGAGCTTTATAAAGTCTGCTGTAATTCTTGCGTTCGCCACTTTGGCGCCGTTGGCCGCTCACGCTGCATCAATCTGCCCAATTGCCACAGGTGGCAGCTCCGGTGGCGAGGCAATCAGCGCTGCTTACACAGCCGGTAGCGGCGTAACCAATGGTGGCTGCAACATTCTAATCACTTTCAACTCGAACGGGAGCATAACCACAACGACTCCCAATACCGCCATCTCGTATGATGTCGGTCTTGACGACAATGAGGTTGGCATCATCAATAACACGGGTTCAACTCTCAATTTCGTCACTCTGTCCAGTTCGACATTCCAGATCTTTGGATTCGACGGGGACGGCATCTGCGGCGGTTACACGTTCTCTGCTACTCCGACCGCCTGCAGCTCACCGGATGCAAGCGCATATGGTCCATCCACCGTAACTTTCACTGGCATCTCCAGCAACTTCATGAGTGGAACGGTAAACTTCGCAGGCGGCATTGCCGCTAACGGGGGATCTGCATTCTTCTCGCTGGAAGACCCAGTCGACTTGAATCTGCGGGTCACGTCAACCCCAGAGCCGAGCAGTCTCCTACTCCTCGGTACAGGCATACTTGGGTTGGCAGGTGCAACCCGTCGGAAACTGATGATGTAATCTCACGCAGAACAGAGAGCCCTCGCCGCGTGCGAGGGCTTTCTGCATTGTGGAAGCAGCCTGTGGTCAATCCACCGATTGCGACCAGCCGGTGGCGACGTGACGGTACGTGGGTTCGAAGCCCAGGTCTCGCGCTACTTGCAGCAGCTTGTCGAATTGCAAGTCGATGGTTGCGCCCGCGAGTTGGGTGACTTCGTCCTCGATGGGCAGATCGAAGTCGTCGGCGCCGTAGAGGAGGCCTTCGAGCGCGCGCTGATTCTGCGTGAGCACCGAGGTGCGGATGCGGGGGATGTTGTCGAGATAGATGCGGCTGAGGGCGAGGTGACGGAGATATTCGTTGGTGGTGATCTCGATACCGCCAAGCTGGGTGAAGTAGGGTTTGTAAGTCCAGCACAGGAAGCTTCCCAGGCCGCCTGTTTCATCCTGAAATTGGCGCGTGCGTTCCAGGTGCTCGATGCGCTCTTCGATGATCTCGTCGAAGCCGATGACCATGGTGGCGGAGGTACGCAGTCCAGCTTCAACGAGTGCTTTCTGCGCAGCGAAGTAGTCCGCGACGGTGTACTTGAATTTGCTGTGGCGGCGGCGGAAGTCTTCGGTGAGGATCTCAGAGCCGCCGCCGGTGATCCAGCGGACGCCGGCGTCCTTGAATCGCTCGGCCGCTGCGAGGTAGTCGAGGTTCGCGTGGTCGGCGAGGTACATGAACTCGGCGATGGTCAGCGCATAAAATTCGAGTCGCTCGCCGTAGCGCTGACGGATTGCGCGGAAGAGATCGCAGTAGTAGTCGAGCGGGAGATGCGGGTTGAAACCGCCGTTGAAGCCGGCGAGATCGCCGCCGAGCGCGAGCAGTTCGTCCAGCTTGCTAAACACCTGTTCGTGCGAGAGGACGTAGCCGCCTTCCTGCCCGGGTAGTTTGTAGAAGGCGCAGTAGTCACACTGAGCCACGCAGACGTTGGTGTAGTTAATGATCCGCATCAACATGTAGGTGCAGGACGCAGGGTCGTGAAAGCGCGAGCGCACCTGGGTTGCGAGGCTGCGCAAGTCGGCGTCGCTGGCTTCGCGCCAGAGGATGAGAGCTTCGTCGGGGGAGATGCGTTCCCGGGCCTCAATCTTGCGGCGGATGTCGGTCAGCGTGGCGGTTGGGATAGGCACACAGCTATTCTATCCGTCTCGCCCTTGCCCGTAATCTGCGGGAATGCAGGTTACAATCATCGGATGAGCGAGGTCGCAGGACCGGCGGCAGCCGCCGAAGAGATCCCGGCAGAATCCAAATACACACGCAACAACCCATATCTTTCCACCGTCGTAGAGAACTATCTTCTCAGCGGCCCGGACTCGGAGAAGGAGACGCGCCATCTCGCCTTCTCGCTGGACGAGGGGATGACGTATACGCCGGGCGACTCGATTGGGGTGATTCCTGAGAACCGGGCCCAGGCGGTGGCGGAAGTGCTCGCCGCGCTGGGATTTACGGGCAACGAGAAGATGCTAGACCACTATAAGGTGGAGATCAGCTTCGAAGAGGCGCTGCGTACCCGGCTCACGATCGGCAAGCTGGCGCGCGGCAGCATCGGTCAGTATGCCAAGCTGCCGGGCGCGCCGAATGTTGGCGGGCGCGGATACGCGGAGCTAAAGCTGCTGTGCGGGCCGGAGAATAAGGCGCGTGCCGAGGAATACTGTTGGGGTCGCGAGTTTATCGACCTGATTACGGATTTTCCCGGTGCGGTGGCGAACCCGCAGGAATTGTTCAATGTGCTGCAGCGCCTGGTGCCGCGCCTGTATTCGATTGCGTCCAGCCAGCTATTGCATCCCGGAACGGCGGAGACGTCGGTGCGCGTGGTGCGCTATGACACGCACGGCCGCGAGAGGCAGGGTGTGGCCAGCGGAGAATTGGGTGAGCGCGCGCTGGTGGGCGCGGTTCTGCCGATCTTTCTTCATGACAATCAGAATTTTCGATTGCCCGAGGATAACTCTGCGCCGGTCATCATGGTTGGGCCGGGCACGGGGGTCGCGCCGTTTCGCGCGTTTCTCGAAGAGCGGCAGGCGACCGGAGCGACCGGCGACAACTGGCTCTTCTTCGGTGATCAGCACTGGGCCTCCGACTTTCTCTACGAGGAGCAGTTGACTGCCATGCAGGCGGATGGCCTGCTGACCCGGCTGGATACGGCGTTTTCGCGCGACCAGGCGGAGAAGATCTACGTGCAGGACCGCATGCTGGAGAACTCGGCGGAACTGTATCGGTGGCTTGAGCGCGGCGCATACTTCTATGTCTGCGGCGATGCTTCGCGCATGGCGAAGTCGGTTGAGCTGGCACTGCTGGATGCGGTCGCGAAAGGTGCGAAGGCAACGCCGGATGCAGCACTGGAGTATCTCGCCACGATGAAGAAGCAGGGGCGATATCAGCGCGACGTGTATTAGAGCGAGGTACTAGGCACCAGGAAAGACTATTGAAACGCGTGTTCCTTAGCGAACAAGCTCGCCGTCAGACGCGTAGGTAGTCGGGCTTCCAGGTGACGATGGCTTGCTTGATCTGCTTCTCGGTCAGGTTTTCGTCGAGAGCGCGCTTGACCAGCCCGGGAAGTTCGTCGTCGGAGGTGAAGCGGAGGCCGATGATCTGGCGGATGGTGAGGGCCTGGCAGCGGGCCAGCAAGTCTGGGGGCAGGACCGCGGCGTAGCGGAGGCGCTCTTCGAGGCGGATGATGCGGTCCTGCGCGGTCAGCGAGTGCTGGCGGGCGCGACCGACGGCGAGCAGAAACACAATCGACAGAACGATCCACCAGCCCAGCACGGCGCGGTGATCAGGCCAGTGATGAATGATCAGAAAGATGGCGAAGAAGACGTTGAGCAGGAACACGGGTGCGATGAAGAAGTGCCAGATGGGGTCGAAGCGAGTGTGGTTGCTGTAGGTTTGTGGCTCAGGCATCGATAGGTCCTTTCGTTCTCGTGCGGCTTGGCGGACGGCAGATGGTGGATTTGCGGGGCACGCCGATGATACATGAGGGTGGTTCGCGATCCGTGGTCAGTGGCCGGTGAGAGGCCGGAGGGACAGGCGTGAGGTAGGCTCGAAGGTATGGCAACCGGGACTGTAGCAAGGCGGATTGGGGTGCACGTAGGCACGGCGGGCGGGACGTGGACGGCGGTAAACCGCGCGGTCGAGGTGGGGGCGAATACGTTCCAAATATTTTCGTCGAGCCCGCGCATGTGGAAGGCGGCGGATGTAAAGCCAGTGGACGCGAAGAAGATGCGGGAGCTTCGAGCGCAACACGGGATTGGGCCAGTGTCGATCCACGCGAGCTACCTGATCAATCTTTGCAGCCAGACGGAGGCGGTGCGGGTGAACTCGATTGCTGGCTTTCGCGGCGAGGTGGAGCGGGCTCTGGCACTGGGTGCGGAGTACCTGGTGCTGCATCCGGGAAGCTGGAAAGGGCTGACGCGCGAAGAGGGATTGCGGCTGGCGGCTCAGTCGATTGAGCGTGCGATCGACGGAGTCCCGTGGCAGGGCAAAGACTTCAAAATTCTGATTGAGAATACGGCTGGCGCGGAGTTCTCGCTTGGCGGGAAGCTGGAGCAGGTGGCGGAGCTGGTGGAGTGTCTGCGTCCGTGCGCGCCGGTGGCAGTGTGCCTGGATACGTGCCACGTGCATGTGGCCGGTTACGACATCGTTTCGGAGGATGGCTATATCGAGACGATGAAGCTGGTGGAGGCTACGGTCGGGTTCGATGCGGTGAAGGTGTGGCACTGCAACGATGCGAAGGCGGCGATGGGATCGAAGCTGGACCGGCATGAGCATATCGGCGAAGGGATGATTGGAGCGGCGGCGTTCAAGCGGCTACTGCATGATGCCCGGTTTGGGCATTGTGCGTTTATTGCGGAGACGCCGGTGGATGCTCCGGGGGATGAGGCCAGGAATGTTGGGGTGTTGAGGACGCTGGCGGCGGGGTAGCTGCTATTCTGGGCGCAATTCTTGTTTCGCAATTCTTGTTTGAGGATGCGCTTGTGAAGATTCCGATTTGCGGGGCGGTGGTGGCGTTGACGCTGGGCGTGGCGCAGGCAGGTTTTGCACAGGAGAAGCCGGTAGGGGATGACCTGGCGGTGGGGTTCAAAGCTCCGGTGGTGGAGGCGGACTATGAGAAGCGCGTGGTGATGGTGCCGATGCGTGATGGGGTGAAGCTGTACACCGTCATTGTGATTCCTAA
>DASWCA010000205.1:0-5844 GCA_036390355.1 Acidobacteriaceae bacterium | reverse complement strand
GATCGCGACCGGAGGCGGCAGCTTCTCCGGAGGGATCGCGTCTGCCATGCCGGGCATGCCGGCCATCCCCTGCGCTCGCGCACACGGTCCGCCGCACCAAAGCGCCACACCCAACGTCACACCCGCAATCAGATTTCGCATGTCCGC
This sequence comes from Acidobacteriaceae bacterium, assembly GCA_036390355.1. Taxonomy (GTDB): domain Bacteria; phylum Acidobacteriota; class Terriglobia; order Terriglobales; family Acidobacteriaceae; genus Edaphobacter. The sequence continues at coordinate 5,697 of DASWCA010000205.1, read as the reverse complement.
TCCTCCAAACGCACGGGGCCCGTAGAGTTCCACTATAAAGCTCCACGGACTGCGTGCTTTCGGGACATGCAAAAGCCCCAGCGCATGAAGCCGGGGCTTTTGAGGGTGATGAAAAACGCTGGTTTGGCGCTCCGGAGAAAGGGCCCGGGGCTAAGGCCCCTTTGTTTGGGCGGCAGATTACAGCGGGCTAAAGCCCGCTGCTACTCGGGCTTATTCGGGCTCGCGAGGAATGGCAACTACCGAGATTCTGACTCTGCGAGTCAGAATGACGCCCCAAGGGGGTTGTGGTGTTCTTGACTGGCCGGGCGTGCGCCGGACGATATCAATCCGGCTGCTCTACAAAAATGCGCGCTCGTACACGGGCGGGACCACTAGGTAGATTGGCGACCACTCGAACGAGAATCCGCGCTCGAACTCGTCCTCGCGGTACAGCCCGGGAAATTCGACTTCTTTCCCTTGCGTCAGCGCGGCCACGATCTCCCGAGCCACCCCGCCCGGCATGATCCTGGTGAACACGCTCTCGAACTGCCCGCAGTTATTGGAGAACCACTCCCGCTTATCCGTTCCGGCAATGGCCTTGAAGATCACTCGTTTCAGTTTGCCCGCATACTCACCCTGGGTGTGGAGCATCGGCGTTGCCGTGATCGTATAGGTTCCTGTCATCGTTCGTACCCTCGTGCAGACAAATTGCCCAGACGAATTGCCACGTTTTCCGCATGATTCACGTTCGGGTTGCCCGTTCACCAGCAAAATCAGCGTATCCGCACCAGAATCGTTACCCCTGTGACGTATGTCACAAGAGTATCTATTCGGACAAAAACCGGGCTATTCCCGCCTCGATTCCCACCCATCGTGCCCGCCTGCGCTAGCATGCCCGGCCCTGCGCAAACTGCGGAGGAAGCACAAAATGAACCGGCGACCACTCGAGCAGGAAGCCGCGTTCGAACTGTGCTTCGTGGTACTCGCCAGGCAATTCCACGTGGTTGCCGTGGGTCAGCGTCGCGACCATCACCCTGGCCATGCTGGGATGCATGATCCTGCTGAAGGCGGTCTCGAACTGGCCGCAGTTCCTGGTGAACCAATGCCTGCTCTCGGTTGCGGAGACGGCTCGGAAGGTGACGCCTTTCAGCTTCCCCGCGAATTCGCCTTCGGGGAACAGCACCGGTACGGCTGAGATCTTGTAGGTTTCCGCCATCGCGTACACTCCGTCCCTGGAATTCTGAGTCCTGAATTCAAACGTCCGTGAATTGTTCTGTGTGGGCGATCCAATACGCCAGCCAAGTCAGACTAACGGGACAGACGGCGTTCCCATGGTGATGCACATCACGCAGGGTCCGTGCGCGGAGCACCTTGATTTTCCAGGGCACCCCCCACACTGCCGGCGGAACCCCGTCGCTTGCGTCTCCACGGTAAAACTTGATAGCGTTTTCCATCGTCCCAGGTAGACCGGGCCGCGCACTGCCCGCAAGACGCATCGCCATCACAGGAGAGACCTCATGCCCCAGGTAAGACTTCTCGTCGGCACGCGCAAAGGCGCATTCATCCTCACCTCCGACGAAGCGCGCAAGAAGTGGAACGTTGCCGGCCCGCACTTCGCCGGCTGGGAGATGTATCACCTGAAGGGCTCGCCCGCCGACCCTAACCGCATCTACGCGTCGCAGTCCAGCTCGTGGTCGGGCCAGGTCGTCCAGCGGTCGGACGACGGCGGCGCCACCTGGAACGCGGTGGGCAACAAGTTCGCCTACGACGGCGTCCCGGGCACGCATCAGTGGTACGACGGCACGCCGCATCCGTGGGAGTTCAAGCGCGTCTGGCACCTTGAACCTTCGCTGACCAATCCCGACGAGGTTCTCGCGGGGGCGGAGGACGCGGGCCTCTTCAAGTCGACGGACGGCGGCCAGAACTGGGCGGAGCTTTCCGGCCTGCGCACGCATACCACCGGTTCGGCGTGGCAGCCCGGCGCGGGCGGCCTGTGCCTGCACACCATCATCGTCGATCCGAGCGATCCGCAGCGGATCTTCATCGCCATCTCCGCGGCGGGAGCGTTTCGCACGGACGACGGCGGCGCTACGTGGAAGCCCATCAACAAAGGGCTGCGCTCGCAGTACATCCCCGACCCTACCGCCGAGGTTGGGCACTGCGTCCACCACATCGCCGCGCATCCTTCGCGGCCCGGAACGCTGTTTATGCAGAAGCACTGGGACGTCATGCGCTCGGACGACGCGGGCGATAACTGGCACGAGGTGTCCGGCGACCTGCCGACGGACTTCGGCTTCGTCATCGACGTTCATGCGCACGAGCCGGAGACGCTGTATGTGGTTCCAATCAAGAGCGATTCGGAACACTTCGTTCCGGACGGCAAACTGCGGGTCTTCCGCAGCCGGACGGGCGGGAATAACTGGGAGCCGCTGACTAAGGGCCTGCCGCAATCGGACTGCTACGTCAACGTTCTGCGGGACGCCATGGCGGTGGATAAGCTGGACTCCTGCGGCGTGTACTTCGGGACCAGCGGCGGGCAGGTGTATGCGTCGGCGGATTCAGGGGATAGCTGGAACGCGATTGTGCGGGACTTGCCGGCGGTGCTGTCGGTGGAGGTACAGACGCTGGCGTGAGGTACCGGGAGTGGAAGGGTTACCTTGCAGCCTGCCTGTTCGCCGGAGAGAAAGGCGTCAACCTCGTCGAGACCGGTCATCAGGTCCTTGAACACGCTGGTCATGATGTTCCTCCGTACCGCCGCAATATCGCCGCGCTCGCTGCGGGCACTGTCATGGCTTTTCCTGCGGCAACCGGGCCGAATTTCACTACGGTTGATGTCAGCGATTCTGCGGTCAGCCTTTCGGCGATGCGCCAGCCCGGAAGGGTGATCTCCAGGTCCTGCGCAGTGTCTTTGTTGATCACGGCGATCAACGTTCGGCCGTCCTTGAACTTCGCCGCGTACGCGGTGGCGTTTGCCTCGCCGGGATCGAAGTCCACCGCTACGATCGTCGCGCCCGCAAACTGCTGTGCGAACTTCATCCCGAACGAGACCGGCTCGGCGACGTAGCTGGCGCCGATGTCGGCGATCGGCGTGTAGAAGGGCCGTGGATGCGGCGCTTTCGGGTCGGGCATCAGTTCCTCGCCTGGCAGCGTGCCGCCCAGCGAGTTGGCGACCATATTGCCTTCGCCGCCATGCAGGTTCACGCCCGAATAGCCCAGCGAGGCGAGCTTCAGCAAGTAATCCGCTGCCCAGAGCGATGCGGCGAAGACGTCGGAGAAGCCGGGCTTTCCTCCGCGATAGCAACTGTTGCCCTCGGTCATGCGATAGGGGACCGTGCGGTGCTCGCCGGCGCCCAGTTGAGCGGCCGCGGCGTGAATATCCGAAGCCAGCTTGTCGACATGCGGATCGGGATGCAGCAGGTTGGCGACGGTCGCCTTGGGATTGGAAGGCGGGCCGGTGAAGTAGTAGTGATGTGTCAGCGCGCCGACGCCGGGCCGGTCGTGATCGGGCAGCGCCAGCAGGCGGCTGACGACAACGGCGTACCACTCCGGATTGCCCGCCGTATCGGGCAGGCCGAACTTCGCCCCCGGAACCTTCGCGTGAATCGCGTTGGCAAAGGTCAGCCACTCGTCGAAGAAGGTGTTGGCGTTCCAGGTCTTGGGATCGCGAATCGTGGTGCCAAAGCGGTCGGCCTCATTGCCCACCTGGAAGTATTCGAGCTTCGCGCCCAGCACCTTGGTTACGAACACCGCCTCGTCCGCGGCCAGCGCCGGAGTGTTGGTGCCGAAGTTGATGCCGTAGAGGCAGGTCCAGCCGGTCGCATCCAGGAACGCGCGCAGGTTGTGCACCGCCTCGGGCGTGACCGGGTAGGAGAGGTTCGGGTCCGGATCGCCCATCTTGTACTCCCGCTTGACGCGCGGCGGAGCCACCGAGTCCGGCGTTGGCTTCCAGAAGCCGTAGTCCGACGTGTTGCCTCCGAGGCGCAGGACGCCATGCGGCGCAAGCGCACGCATTTGTGCGATCAGGCCGGTGTTGGCCGGGGAAAAGAAGTTCGGCTCCGAAAGCTGCTGCGTCTCGTACGATAGGCCGACGAAGTTCTGCGGAATCGCGGGACCTGGCTGGTCCGCGTGCAGGGTCAGCTTCACCGGCTGCGGCGCGCCTCCGGTTGCAGTCTGCGCAAAGCTCTTCCAACTCGCCGCCGCAGCGGCACTCACCATCACGAAACGCCTGCGATCGATCTTCTTCATGCCGCCAAGGATAGGCTACGCAGGTTCGAGGTACAAGGTTCGAGGTTCGAGGTTCGAGGTTCGAGGTTCGAGGAGGTGATACTAGACTAAAGAGACGGACACGCCCGACTGAGAACTGAGAACTAACCCCATGCCGACCATTCGCGTTGAACTACCTGCCCATCTCCGCACGCTGGCCCGTATTCCGGGGCATGAAGTCGCGGTCGAAGTTGCCGCACCGCCCAGCGTCGCCGCCACTCTCGACGCGCTCGAAGCCGCGTATCCCATGCTCGGCGGCACCATTCGCGATCACGTCACGCGAGAACGACGCGTCTTCTTGCGCTTCTTCGCGTGCCAGCAGGACATCTCGCACGACTCGCCGGACACTCCGCTGCCTGCCGCGGTCGTCAACGGCAAAGAGCCGCTGATTATCCTCGGGGCAGTCGCCGGTGGATCAACCTGTCGTGTCGTCGAAGGAGCTATGAGGATGCGATGCCCAACCTGTGCGCAGGCGGAATTGGTCTCTGACACCCGCGACATTCCCTACACCTGCAAAGGTGAGAGAACGGCAATTCCAGGGGTGTCGGGCGACTTCTGCCCGGCCTGCGGCGAAGCCGTTCTGGATGCCGCCGAGTCGGCCCGCGTCAGCGCCGCCATGATGGGGATTCAACAAGTTTCGCGCGGCGGCGGAATCGGCTGTTGAGGCGCTGTGACGATATGATGTTTGTACCTGCATGCGAATCGCCCACCCGCCACTCACCTTCCGCCCGATCCTCGCACTAGCCGGCCTCGCGATCTTTCTCGCGCCTGCCGCCCGCGCACAGGGCAACTACGAAATCCAGGTGTACGGCGCGGACACTGTCGCGCCGGGAACCCTGATGGTCGAGCTGCACTCGAACTTCACGCCCAAGGGGGAGAAGAACACCATCGACGGCGTCTGGCCCACCAACCACCAGGAGCACGAGACGATCGAGCTGACCCAGGGCCTCACCAGTTGGTCCGAGGTCGGCTTCTACATCTTCACGTCGGAGCAGAAGGGTCACGGCATCCAGTGGGTCGGCGACCATATCCGCCCGCGCGTGCGGGTGCCTGACTCGTGGCACTGGCCGGTGGGCGTCAGCCTCTCCACGGAAATCGGCTATCAGCGCGCGGTCTACTCGCCGGACACGTGGACGTGGGAGATTCGCCCCATCGTCGACAAGACGCTCGGCCGCTGGTATCTCGCCTTCAACCCCGCGCTGGAGCGGACGTGGCATGGACCGGATGTCAACCAGGGCATGAGCTTCGCCCCCGGCGTCAAGATTGGCTACGACTTCACCCGGAAGATCAACGCGGGCATTGAGTACTACGCCGATTATGGCCGCATCACCGCGCCCGACGGGTTGCACGATCAGCAGCAGCAGATCTTCGCGGTGACGGATTTGAACGTCTCGCCGAAGTGGGAGATCAACTTCGGCGTCGGGATCGGGCCGACGGCGGCGACCGATCACCTGA
>DASWCA010000204.1:0-12076 GCA_036390355.1 Acidobacteriaceae bacterium | reverse complement strand
CAGGTTGTTCGCGTCCACCCCGTTGAACTGGATGTTGTTCGCCGTTGTCTTTCCGCCATCGGAAACGACGTTCTGCGAGCCACTTCCAAGCGCCGTCGCGGCAGGAAGCGCAACCACTACCCCCGGTGATAGCCCCAGGATCTGGGTGTAGTTACGGTTCGATAGCGGCAGCGCCGTGATCGCCGTATCGTCCACAAGAGTCCCGAGAGTCGAACTCTCCAGATCAGCGGCTGATGCGCTGTCGTTCACCACTACGGACTGCTTGACCCCAGGAACAGCCAGGGTCACATTCAGCGAGGTCGTCTCACTGACCGTCACCTGGATTGATCGCAAGGTGTTTACGGCGAAGCTGGCTGCCTTAACTGTCACGGTGTAAGTGCCGGGCAGCAGCAGCGGTACGCGAAATACTCCCTCCGCTGTCGTAGCCACGGACCGCGAAGCATGTGTTGCCTCGTTCACAGCCTGTACCTCGGCATTGACGACCACGCGATTCGACGGGTCATACACCACGCCGGAGATTGCGCCAGTTCCGGGTGTCTGGCCGGAGCCACTGTGCACCAGAAGTAGAAGCGTCGCCGATAGCAAGAAGTACTTTCCTGTGCGGACGGTAGTCATACAGTTGCCTCTCAAGGGTTTTGTCAACGAGTCACGTTGCTCTAAATTTAGGCAGCGAAAGCGATTTGTTTGTCAGCCAAATGTCCGGCTTTCGTCACAATTTCGCGAGAGAAGAATCGGCGCGGAAAGTGTCCCCTCCCGCCATTGATGACACGGGTTCTGGTGTCGCGTGAGGTTCCAATTCGGGCTGCAACGGGTAGGCCTTCAGTCCCGCGAGTTGCAGAATGATCTTCAAGACAAAGGGCGGATTATTGCGCAGATAGCGCTTCCAAAGATGCTTTGGATCTTGAATGAGGCGATCGAGCCATTGAAGGCCCGCGCGCTTAATCCAGTCCGCGCAATCGGCGATTCTGCCGGTGTGAAAGTCGAAGGCCGCGCCAACGGCAAACATCAACGTCGTATCGAGCAGAGGCAGGTAGCGCGCCATGAACTTCTCCTGCTTGGGCGTGCTGATGCCGACCCAGATGATGTCGGGGCGCACCCGATTCACGGTAGCGACGAACTCCTGCTCCTGTTTGCGGGACAGCGGGCCGAAAGGCGGAGTGTATGTCCCAACAATCTTCAGGAAGGGATAGCGTGCAACCAGTTGATCGCGCAGTTCCTCGGCGACACCATTTTTCCCGCCGCAAAGGAAGTGGGTATATTCGCGAAACTGCTCGCGGCTTATCACTTCAAGCATCAGGTCAGGGCCGGCGACTCGCTCCATCGTGGCGTGCCCCTGGTGACGTCCCACCCAGACCGTCGGCATCCCATCAGGAGCGGCGAGTGCCGCTCCGGCGAGAACTTTGGCGAGATCAGGATCGCGCTGGGCCTCCATCACTCCGTGGACACCGACAAGACATACGTAGCCCTTGCGCCGTTCGAGCAGGTTCTGCTCAACCCGGAGGAGCGACTGCTCCATATTGACGGCATCGATGCCAATACCGAGCACATTCGCCTTCGGATATTCCATCGTGTCGTTCATAGTTGTCCTCTTTCTCTTGCTAAACACGGCAGTAGGCCACGGCCGTCTACATCACCGCCGATCGCGCGCCCACTGCATAAGCGGTCATACAGTTGCAGGTAGGCTTCCGCGACACTTGCTGCGGTGAAACGATCCGTTGCCCCAGAGCGGTACTTGATGCTCTTCAGCGCAATGCGGGCGGCATCGACGAACGCCTCAGCCGCCGGAGATCGCAACGAGGCATAGTGGCAATAGCTACCACCGACCTCGCGAAAGGCCGGAATATCGGAGCAGACAATGCGGCAGTGGTTCAGCATCGCCTCCACCACAGGAAGGCCGAACCCTTCAATGAGAGACGGCGCCAGGAGCAGTTGACAGTGCGCGTAGCACCACTGCAATTCGGCGTCGGAGACGCCGCGCATCAACACAACCTGACGCGCCAGTCCGGAGTCGTCGATGATGCGGTGAATCCGCGCGGTCTCCGGCCCCTCAATTCCGATGATGACCAACAGCGTTGTGGGGTTGATGTCTCCGCCGATCAGGAGGCGCTGAAATGTCTCGATAGCGAGAGGTATGTTCTTGTTGCGCCGATGCTGTGCGATGCACAGCAGGAAACTCTCTCCGCTCCAGTTTGGCAGCGGGCATTCCCTCGCGATCGAGGGACCAGGTTCGACACAGTTATAGATGGTGACCGCCTTCTGCAGGGCATATTGGGGTGCGTGGATGTCGAGACGCCGTAATGTGCTTTCGGAGACGCAAGCAATCGCGTCGACCGACCGCAGGCATTGCCCCAATATCATGCGATTGAAAAATACCCTTGGAAAACCGAAGTTTTCCGGGATGTCATAGGGATAAAGATCGTGCAACGTCACCGCCACCGGGCAGCGGAATGCCCGCCGGTCGAGCGGGACAGGATAGGCGAGATGAACCACATCCGCGTGCAGTTTTGCAGCCAGCCCAGGTAGCTGCTTGTAATACCACAAATTTCGGCTCAGGGCGCTCCTGCCAGGCGAGACGGAGTGTATGTGCAGTTTTGGGGAAGTGCGCGGTACGGCATCGCACAGAGCGCGATACTGCCACTCCGCGCAGACCAGATGCACCTCGGAAATTTCCGAGCGAGTAAGCAGACAACGAGCCATGTTGGCTGCATGTCGGGAGACACCCGAGAGAAATTCCGGCGAGCCGACGATGGCGACGAGGATCTTCATGACGTTCCCTCTTGAAACGCGTCATCGGAATTCGACCGTGCCACCGTGAGAGTGATCAGAGCGATCGACCAGAGAGGGAACGAGAGGTCGAACCGCTCGGTGTCGCCAAATCCGCGAATAACGATAAACAGCAAAAGGCCGAAGAGGAGTGTCTTATGTGGCGACGGAGGCATCCGCCTGGCATGGCGGAAAAAGCTGCCATAGACGGCGATCAGCAGGAACACACCAACAACGCCATACGCATAGAACTGCTGAATCAGTTCGTTATGCGCATGCCATGCCTCGAAGGAGCCAAACGGTGGAATGACATTGCGGAACGAATGAAAGCCGTGGCCAATCCAAGGTTGCTCAAATGACCTTTGTAATACAAACGACCAGATGCCCAGACGGCCTGTAAGTGTTTCGGCTTGATTGCCGGCGTTGGTGTAAACCTCGTAGTAAGCCTGGATGAGGCTCCAGAAGGCAGCTATGACCAGCGAAGCCGCGATTGCAAGCATGATCTTCTTGCGTCGGCTTATCGAAGGATCGCGAAGGAGTAGAAAAGCTTCACCTGTTACAAATGCGACGATTGTCGTCTTGCTGAGACTCCGCAACAACGTGATCGCGAGGAAGACTGTGGGGACATGTGAGAATTTCCCAGAGCGGGTAAGAAACTGCCCGAAGAATGCTCCGAAGGCACAAGTGAAACCGATGGCGTTGGGGCTGAAGAAGTCATCATTGCCGGGCCGCAGGTCCTGCATCGTAGGAGAGAGCCAAGCTACGAGCGCGATGCAGCATGCCCCGGCAACATAGCCTTTCATGATAGCGGTAGACATCCGGTCTACTGGGCCGGTACGGAGCAGCAGAACAACCGCCGCGACATCGGCCGCCATGCCGCACCAATATGCGAACGCAACGGCGAGAGACACTGTGGCGCTCCAAATCAGACTGCAACCTGAGAAGGCGAGAAAGACAATTACCCATCGATAGGGCGGTACTCGGAGTGTCCATCCGAGGGTTGTGGGGGTGGGGCCAAATGAATGAAACCCAACCACAACGAGAACAAGAAAGTTCAAAGCAACACTAACGTAAGCCCCAGTTTGTGGGGTTGACTGGAATAGCAGATATGTAATGCACAATCGGAACGCAAAGTAGAAGCCCACAACGGTAGGCAGCACCATCGCTTGTTGACGGTTCTCGAGAGTCAACTCTATGGTCATGGGGGTCGTGCTCATGCTTCCTCGCAGACTGGGCCGATGCCCGACAGAGGCAAAGCGTCGCTCGCGGACTTGCGAACAAGGCGAAGCAGCGGTACATACATCAGCAACGTGACAACGCCGTAGACCACGCGGGCGGTCGCTACCCCTGCAATACCTGTCCGAGGCAGCAGCCATATCACCATCAACAACATCGCGATTCCACCTGTGATGGTGATCCAGGTGACTGTCCGAACACGGCCAAATGCAAGCAAGGCATAGTAGCCAGTGACATTGATTCCCAGCAGAGCGAAACTCCAGACGATTGGCGTGAGGAGCGAGCCCCCGCTCTTCGCGACAGCATCACCAACCCATGCTTGAAGCAATGATCGTCCGAACAGAAGTACTGTCGCGGTTCCTAGAGAGACGAGCAGCACATTGGCCGCAAACGCTGTCAATATGGTGTGTTTCAGATCTGCTGGTGAGTCGATCGCCTGGCGTCTCGACAAATATGGGAAGAGAAAATGCAGGCCCGCCGCGGCAACGCCATAGATTGGCTGCGCCATCTGCACGCACAGTGCGTATCCCGTCACAGCCGCCGCGCCTAGCGAGACGCCGAGTATCAGGCGATCGGCTTGACTGAAGATCACTCCTGCGACAGCCTGCATCCAACTGAACGCTCCGAAGCTCCACAATGCGGCAGTGGCGCGGCGATCGAACCGGGGCGACAGGGATGTCGCTCCAAGATGCTGTTTGAGGCGAATCAGTTGTGCGACCGTGCCCAGAAAGATCACCGCACCGGAGACGGCCATAATGGTCCCAACTCCCTCGCCGTAGATTGCCAGCGGGACTGCCGAGGCCAGCGCCAGCAATCGGGCAACAATGCTGATTAGTACCGCTGCGCCGTAGCGTTCAAAGGCACGCTGTGTGCTGATGCAAACACTCTCCACGGCGCGTACCGGCATCAGCAGACTGGCGATCCGCAGGGACCACAGGCATGCAATCTGCAGGCCGGCATCGGAAGGCACGATGTGGCGGACAGCGACAGGCGCGAGCATCCACGAGACGAGTGCAAGCGCGCCGCCGAGTATGAGGTTGATGCCCAGCATGCTTCGCACCGCATTCAGCAGAGCCCCACTGTCCCTACGACTCCGAGCGCTTGCGACATACTGAATATTGGCGTCACCGAAGCCCGAGGCTACGATGCTTCCTGCGTTCACTGCAGCAGTCGCTACCACCCAGACGCCGTACTGTGTCACTCCGAGGTGCTTCAGTAGCATTGGTGCGGCCAGCAACATCCCGACGGGATACGCGGCATAGTCGAGCACACCGTAGGCGGCATTCGAAAGATGAGCTCTCATCGGATGCCTCCCCACGACGGAAGCCATTGCTGCAACTGCATTCGGAAGGTGTCAGCGATCTGCCGTGCGAGAAGCCTGCGGGGATCGTCCAGATTTATCTGAAGCAAATGATGGCGGACGAGAAGGGCCGTCGCCATGGCTGCCATAAAGAACAGAGTCAGCAGAAGCATGAGCAGCAGGCGAGGCGGAAATGACTTCTTTTCGGCCGTCTGGGGCGAATCGATGACACTGACAGCTGGAGTGTCCTTCGCCTCCTCGATGCGCGCCATCTCGTACTGCTGCGAGAGAAGCTCAAAGACCGTTTCCTGAATGCGCACGCGCCGGTAGAGATTGGCGTAGGGAACAGCGAGGCGAGGCAGTTGACGGAGAGAGGGATACAGGCTGGCGCTATCGCCGCCACGATCGTTAGTCGCGCCCTCGGGTATTTCGGAACTACTGCCGCTCAGCTTCGTCAATTCATGCTGTAGCTCCCCGATGCGCGCACGCGCCGCCCGGACGCGGACATTTTGATCTCCGTAGATCTGTTGCAGCGAGTCTAGTTCGGATTGGCTGGCGATAAGTTCGCCCTGCAACTTTGCCGCCGCGTCCACCATTGCGTGGGTCTGTTCCTTGATGTCGAGAGTTGTGTTCACGCTGGAGAATTCGCTTAGAGCTTTCTCCGCATCCTGCAACTCTGCTTGCACGTTGACCAGGCGCTTCTCGATGAACTCCCGCTCGCGACGTGCCGAGGAAGTATTGGACTTCGCAACCAGGCGGTTGAGGCCGTCAAGATAAGCTTGTGTGATGGCGCGAGCGCGTTCCGGATCAGTATCGGTAAACGTGATGCTGATAACGCCGCTTTTCTTGTCATCCACGATCGTGGTGTGGTGAGCCAGATACTTCGTCGTATCGATGCGATATCGCTTGTGATAGACCGTCAGCAGATTGAAGCGATCGATCAATTCGTCGCTGATCGTGCGACTCTGCAGCAGATCGATAAATAGCGCGCTCGAAGTTCTCGCACCCAGGAGACCGCCTGCGAGGCTGCCAAAGGCGCCCAGTGCCCCCAGACCCGCGCCGGAACGCCCGGCGAGAGCAGCGAGCATCGCGGCGCCGGAGCTGCTGCCCTGATCCGGCGGCATCAATCGCGCTACGGACTCGTACTGCTTTGGAAGAGTGAAGGCGATCGTAGCACTCACAATGAGAGCCCACGCCGTTACGCGCCCCAGCAAGCCACGATGACTCCACAAGACCGTCGCGTTCGTTACCCAATTTGGTTGCGTCGGAGTCTGCACTGCTGGTGGGGCCGAGACGTTCTCCGTAATCGGCATCATAGAGTCCCCCCCTTGGGCCGATAGGAGATCTGAAAAGTGGCTGCAACGTTATGCTGACTGGAAGCTGCAAAGAGCGGAAATCTCCACCGTTCATCCTGGGCGCCGACCTTCAGTTGCCACTCCGGCCGTAATGCAAAGTCCGCTGTCAGACCGATGTCGCGGAGATTTCCACCACGTAGAAATTCAGAGCTCTCGCTGACGTGACGGACGTTGACCTCAACGGTCGATCGAGGCGAAAACCTCCAGGTACTCCATATTTGAAATCCATTCGACTCGCGCCCGATCCAACTGCCGAGAAGTTGACGTTGATTCGTGTAGCCGCTGAGATAGTGGACATTGAAGTAATAGAATCCCGGGAAAAAATATCTCCCCGGACTGACGTAACCCTCAGTTCGAAGACTCAAGCGAGGGATCTTTGGAACGTGGGAAAGATAGAGTCCAGGCGACCACACGCTGTCAGTGGGGTAATTGATCGGGAATGGCTGGTCGTCGGTAAATGTGTCAACATAGCCGGTCAGCCAATTGCGAAGCTTGGGGAGACGATACTGCATATCGACTCCCGAGCGACGATCTCCCGGGTCATCCCCTTCGTTCGATGTGCTTACTGAAAAGAGACTGCGCAAAAAACTGTGAGTGGTAAAGGGAGCACCGGCTCCAGCGAAGATGCCGGTCCGCGAGACGCTGAACTCAAAGTTGGGAGTGGGCTTGAAGGAGACTTTCTCCCCGTGGATAAAGGGTTGGTCCTTGAGCGCCACGCCCGGCTGACCAATCGTCTGGCTCACGACGTGAACGAATTGCTGGCCGGAGAGGCGTCCCAAGAATAATTGGACCCGAATTGGACCAAGCCACCTTCCCACGCCAGGCAGCTCGAACGGTTGAACGCGATCGTAGCGGAGCATGGTAATTGGCTCTGCGTTGTTGCTGAACAGGAGCGGACCGCCCCTCGATGGCCCCCACCACAAAGACTGTTTGCCGAAAGTAATCTGGTTCCCACCGAAAGCCCCTGAGACATAGGCTTCGAGCACGCGACCACGACTGAGGCCGGAGATGGGACCCTCGGCCGCGCTTGGGGTAAAGTCCGCCGCTGCGATCGCAGCAGCCGCCGACGCCGGTGTGGCGGGCGCCGAGGCACCCTGCTGCATCTCCGCATGGAGGTAGGCCGAAAATCGACCTTCACTGGTGCGAAGGGAAATGCCCGCGTAGGTATTCTCTCCTTGCCCGTAAGGCCTGCCGTAGTCGTTGATGATAGTTTGAGCGCTGTGATAGCCGTCGGTTAGCGGCGCGCCCGCAATCGCCATACTGCGCACATCCATCGATTCGACGCGTACTTCCCGGTTGCGTTCGCCATCGCGGCGGCGAAGCTCAGACGCGAATTCGAGTCTGAGCTCGCGCATCAGGGAATAGCTCGGCTCGGCCGAGTTGGACGCAGCCTGCTGTTCTTCGGCCTCGTCAATCAGCCGGGCACATTCCATGCGTGTCCAGGGACGCAGCCCGGCGAACGCCGTCTGAACATATCCAGCGGTCGCAAGTTGTTCGAATGCCGAATACACCCAGCTCTCGATAGGCACGTAGGTCGATGCCATGCCGGAGATCTGTGAATTCGCGCCTTCTGGAACGAAGGTCGCGGCAGACCTCTGTGCTTGGCTTTGCGGCAACGCGGAAATCGAGATGAGTAGCATGATCAACCTGCGCATTGTGAGGTCAAATGACTCCGGCCACTGCGGCCGTGATCGCAATAGAAGACGTAATCTGGGCGACAGTGAGTAAGTTCCGCCAAAGAAGAGAGCCGCCCAGTATCTTCTGCGGAACGACGATGACATCTCCCGGATCGAGACGCGTCGAAAGGACATCCGTGCCATACCACTGACCGGACCGCCGGCCTACAACCGACCCGTTCGCTCGAACGATGAAAATCTCCTTTCGATTAGCAACGTCGTTGGTTCCACCAGCGCGCCGGAGGTACCACGAAGCGTCTTTGCCAGGGGTATATGTAATTGCGGAGGCGTTATAGACCTGACCGCTGACCAGCACAAAACCCGGACGCTTCGGCACCGTGAGCACATCACCACTGCGCAATTCGATATCGGCGGGTGTGTTCGCCCAGCTCGCAATATCGGCCGAGACGTGGATAACCAGGCGTCCGCTGGCCGGCTCGTTGCGCAGCCGCTGCAAAACCTCGTTCTGTTGCTGAGCCACGGCTTGCAGAGTCGCAGACTGGTCCTGCCCGGTCAGGTTCGGCGTCAGCCGGGCTGAGGCGGAGGCGGTCTCGATCTGATGGATCAGCTCAGTTCGGCTCTTCTCCTCGAGTTCGCGCACTTGAGTCCGAACCAGAACCGCGCCGGCAGGATAGGCCGTGCCTCGAAAGCCTCCAGCGCGGCTCAGGACGGAACTCAACCGCTCGCCCTCCTGAAGGCCATAGCTGCCGGGATAAGTCACCTCGCCATCGAGCACAACGGAAGCTCCGATATCGTTCCACCCCGATATCTGGTGGATCGTCAACACGTCTCCCGCCTTGAGCTTCACGTCGCTTTCGGAATGATTGCCGTTCACCGCTGTGCCGATGCTGATCGCGGCGCGCTGGCTCACCACCTTCTTGCCTTCTTGAATGCTATAGCTGGTCAGGTCGGCGCTATCGAGCAGAGCATCGCGCTTGAAGCCTCCGGAGGTCTTCACCAATTGAGCCGCCGTCATCCCCTTCGAAAGCGCATACACGCCGGGGCGCAATACCTCCCCGCGGATGCTGACCTGCGGCGAGTCGGCTTCATAGCGGCCGAATATACGAATGGTGTCGAAGGGTTGAAGCGCGAAATTGTCATTCCCGACCAGAACATCGGAGACGTCAAATGGAATCGTCTCTGGATGAAGATCGGGGGAGACGAGGCGGACGATGTCCCCTTTGGCCGCCGGCTCAGGCAACAGATCCTGATACGAGCGAACGATCTCGCCAATCTGCATGCCGTCGCGATAGGGATACTTGCCGGGACGCACGACGTGGCCCTCGACATAAACCACGCGATCGCTGTACGGCAGAATCGGCGCAACGTGGACGCGGTCTCCATCCTTTATCTTGAAGGCGGAAATGGCGTCGAGCGTCGATTGCGCTGTCGCAGGAGAAGTAGTCTCCACGCTTAGCGTCTCGCGCTGCCGGTTTGGCTGGATACGCTCGACAGTAATATGGTTCAACGCAGCGGCAACCGTAGCTCCTCCAGCGTCGTCGAGTGCATTCGTCAGGGTCTCGCCATCCTTGAACTCATAAATCGCCGGACGCTTCACCATCCCGAAGACTGCAACCTGTGGGCCCGCGGGAGGCACGAGCAGCGTGTCGCCGGACTGCAGGCGTTCGTCGTCCATGCGCAGGCCATGCAGCAGAAAATCGTAGAGGTCCACTTCGCGGACGAGCTGAGCGCCGCGGAGGTGACGCACAATGCGAAGTGAGCCGATGCCGGTGGGCCCTCCCGCCGCGTAGAGAGCGTTGAGTGGGGTCGATAGCGAACTTATGTCGTAAGCCCCCGGACGTTGCACATCTCCAACGACGTAGACCCGCACGGTACGCAGTCGCGCAATCGTTATATCCACCTGCAGGTTGTGAAACTGCTGCTTGAGAGCGCTGGCAATTACGGCCTGTGCATGCTCCAGAGTGAAACCTGCAACTACAAGGGATCCGGCCTCAGGCAAAACAATTTTCCCCTCCCGATCGATGACTCGGGTGATGCTCTGCGAGATGCCTCCCCAGAGATTGATGGTCAGGCCGTCTCCCGGCCCAAGGACATAGTCGGGACCGACGGGAATGTCGATCGGCATTTCGCGTGAACTCGCGCCGGTGCTAGTACCAATGCCAAGACCAATGCCAGTGCCAGTAGCCGGTGGGGAATCGCGATTGAGAAAAACCTCTGAACCAAAACGTCGCAGCTTTAAGTCATCCTGCGGGATTTGTGTATAGAGATCGCGCAGAGACCGCAGATTGTATGGCGCGGGAACGTGCAGTACGTCTGGCTCGTCCGTGACATTTCGTTCCTGCTTGCTCGGGGTCTTCGGCGCAGATTGGGTCGAGCCCCGTCTGGCCATTGCCTGAGAGTTGGAGTTCCCCCCGTATGTGTCTGGCACAAGCGCCGTGGGAGAAAACCCGTTGGATGAGAGACCAGAAGTCGGCGCGCCCGTAAGCCGGTCCATACCAGCTGGAAGCAGGAGTTCGCTCTCCTCGTCATTCGCCTGCCCCTCCGAGCTGACTGCCGGGCGGCGGATATCGGCCTCCGTAATGTAGCCGCGGCTGCGAAGCCAGAGTGTGACACTCGTTCGAAGAGTTGCATTGGAGGCGATCTGGCTGAAGAGCATCTCGTCGGTGATGGCATCTGCCTGCATGTCTGTACCTTGCTGGCGAAGCTGATCGGCGACAAACGCCTTCAGGTCGATGACAATTTCCGGCCTCTGTTGAAGAAAGCTGTAGATCTGCGCCGCCGTCAGGGAATCGCGCGAACTCGTGTTCGAAACTGGACCCGGCGAACTCGCGATATTTCCATTTGCGTCAGGCGCAGCCGATAACGCTGGAGCGGGCGAAGTCTGCTGCGCATCGACACGGCAGCAGACAAAGGCAAGCACCATGACGGCCACCGCGAAAGCGGTGTGAATGGAGCATCGAACTGTTGCAGGCCAGATCATGAACCGTAGCCTTCACTCGGCTGGCTCTTCGCCGATACAAGTTGTGTCCGA
Source organism: Acidobacteriaceae bacterium (assembly GCA_036390355.1). Classification (GTDB taxonomy): domain Bacteria; phylum Acidobacteriota; class Terriglobia; order Terriglobales; family Acidobacteriaceae; genus Edaphobacter. Next base: position 754 of record DASWCA010000204.1, on the reverse strand, counting down.
CCCTGACGGGTTACCCGTTGCCGCTTCCATCGCCATGCTTCGATCCCGTAGTGCAGGCCCTCGACAAGATGGAAGCGAAACCGGAACAGAATGAAGCGCGCCTGATAGTAGTTCCGGCGGAGACGCATAGGCAGACTCTCGTTCGGGGTCGCGCGAACGATGCGCGTCTGGCATCGCAACGGAAGAAGGCTTCTGCGTTTGTTCCGCCAGGAGTGTCCACTGGGTGCCAACTCGTCCTCAAGCAACAGGTGCAACTTGGTTCCGGGAGCGTCAGCGAGCACGGCTTTTCTCCCGTAGAGGTCCACCCAGAGTCTTGCTCCATCCGGGAGCCGGTCCAACGTCCATTTATTGAGCTGCGCGGGAGCCCTGCCGCCAAACAGGCGAGTGGATAGCAGAGTAGCGAGACCGATGGCGACAGGAGCGTCGGGATGCGTTACCGCGCTATTCCGCACCTCGTCCCAGAACTGCCCTTCATCGTAGTGGGCCATCACATGCCGCCTATATTCGAGCAGCCACGCCGGGCGAGTGGAGGCACTGCACAGGTGACGCAGGATATGGAGCGCTTGCGCATTGAATTGATCGGCGGGCGAAAGGACTGGGAAGAACTGGTTATTCCATGCGCGTAACGTAAGCCGATCGAGCCTCTCATCCCGAGTAGGTTCGTGTGGAGCGTTGTCGCTGCAGCTGAAGTGCAGTTCGACCGAGCGCTGCGGTTTGGGCTTGTAATAATCCTCCATGCGCGCAATTTCGGAAG
>DASWCA010000203.1:0-14111 GCA_036390355.1 Acidobacteriaceae bacterium | reverse complement strand
ATTGTGCGGCGGGAGGTTACACGGGTGCTTTCGCCGGGGACGGTGGTTGACTCGGGATTGGGGGCAGAGCAGAGCAACTGGCTCGCCAGCGTGTGCGTGAAGGGCACGGGCAATGCGTCCTCCGCGGGACTGGCAATGCTGGATCTGTCGACGGGCGAATTTCGTGCAACGGAGTTTGCCGGCGCGACGGCATGGGTGCAGTTGGTGGATGAGTTAGGGCGGGTGCGTCCGGCGGAGATGTTGTTCGCGGAAGGCGGGGTTGCAGGGCTGGGCGAAGCAAGGCAACCCACCCTTCCCACCCCAGCCAGCAAGCTGGCCGGGGACCCCGTTCGCGGTACGACTGCGAAGGATGGGCAGCCCAGTTCGTTGGCACCGGATTCCTCCGATGCGGGGCTCGACGGGGTGCGAACGAAGACCGGGCTGGAGGACTGGGTGTTTACGGCGGACTATGCCGTGCCGGTGTTGCGAAAACATTTTGGCGTTCATTCGCTCGACGGAATGGGGCTGTCGGGGCATGAGGCGGCGGCGGTAGCGGCCGGAGCGCTTCTGCATTACCTGCAGAAGACCATGCAGGGCGGCCTGGAGCATATCGACACGATCCGGTTTTATGAGCGCGCGGGATGCCTTGTGCTGGATGCCGTCAGCGTGCGAAATCTGGAGCTGGTCGAGCCACTGTTCTCGGGCGAATCCGCGCAGACGACGCTGTTTCATACGCTGGACGCGTGCTGCACTCCCATGGGCAAGCGTCTGCTGCGAGCCACGCTGCTGCGGCCCGCGAGCGAACTAGGCGAGATTTCGGCGCGGCTGGATGCAGTCGGGGAGGCCGCCGGTGACCTTCCCCGGCGTGAAGGCTTGCGACGCTCCATGGGAGGGCTGCTCGACCTGGAGCGGCTATTGGGGCGGATTGCGCTGGACTCGGCTGGGCCGCGCGAGGTGACTGCCCTGGCGTCGACGCTGGAGTGCCTGCCACGGGTGCGCGACGCGGTCGGGCTGTTCCAGGCGGAACGTTGGCGCGAGTTGGGAGGAGGCGTTTCCACACGGATTTCCACAGGGGTGCCGGGTGGCTTTGACGCGCTTGAGGACCTCCACGAACTTATCGCCGCCACTTTGGTGGACGAGCCTCCGGTGACGCTAGCGGATGGAGGGGTAGTTCGTGTGGGAGTGGACGCCGAGCTGGATGAGCTGCGCGAACTAGGGCGCTCAGGCCGGCAGGCGCTTGCCGGCATCGAGGAGCGGGAGCGTCAACGGACGGGCATCGGGAGCCTGAAAGTAAGGTTCAATTCCGTCTTCGGGTATTACCTGGAAGTGACTAAAGCGAATAGTAGATCGGTCCCGGCAGATTATGAGCGAAAACAGACATTGGTGAATGCTGAGCGGTTTACAACGCCGGAGTTGAAGGAGTACGAGACCAAGATTTTGACCGCGCAGGAGCGGTCGGGCGAGATTGAGCGGCGGATCTTCGCCGAGCTGCGGCGGCAGTTGCTGGACGCCGCGGGGCGCATGCGGGAGACTGCGCGGCGGGTAGCCGAGATCGATATGCTGGGATGTTTTGCACATCTGGCGGCACTACGCGGCTGGGTTCGGCCACAGGTTGAGACGTCGGGCGTGCTGGAGTTTGTGGCGGCGCGGCATCCGGTGGTCGAGCAACGCATGGAGGAGTCTGGCGGCGGCCGGTTTGTGCCGAACTCGATCTCGTTGGAGGCCTGGTTTGGAGGTTCTGGTAAACCCACTCATCGCGATGAACCTGCGATGAATGGGGCACCCGGGGCACCCAGTTTTGTGACGGACTCGGGCGTGGCTGGGCCGTCGATTGCGCTGATTACGGGGCCGAATATGGGCGGCAAGAGCACGTATCTGCGGCAGGCGGCGCTGCTCGTCGTGATGGCGCAGTGCGGGTGTTTTGTTCCGGCGGAGAGGATGCGGCTGGGGCTTGTGGATCGCATTTATACGCGAATCGGAGCAAGTGATAATGTGGCGCGGGGCCGGTCGACGTTCATGGTGGAGATGACGGAGACGGCTGCGATTCTGAATACGGCGACCGCGCGCAGCCTTGTACTGCTAGATGAGATGGGGCGTGGAACTGCCACATATGATGGACTTTCGCTTGCGTGGTCTACGGTCGAATTTTTGCACGAGAGGATCGGGGCGAGAACGCTTTTTGCGACGCATTATCACGAGTTGACGCTGCTGGATGAGCGGCTTGCGCGTCTGAAAAATCTGCGGGTCACCGTAAAAGAGACGGCGGGTGGGATCGTCTTTCTGCACACAGTGGAGGCGGGGGCAGCAAGCAAGAGCTACGGGATCGAGGTGGCTCGGCTGGCTGGGCTTCCGGCGGGAGTCATCGCCCGGGCGCGGGAGGTGCTGAAGGTACACGAGCGGGCGGAGACGCAGCAGGTGGCGCGGGAGTTGGAGGCGGGGGATGTGCGAGGCGCAGGGCCGATGCAGATGACGATGTTTACGCCGTTGTCGCAGAAGATCGTGGATCGGATTGCGGCGGTGGATGTGGATGGATTGACGCCGCGGGAGGCGCTGAATCTGCTGGCCGAGTTGCAGCGTGAACTGGGGGCATCGTCCTGATGGCGAACTCGAAGGCGAAAACGATGATCGTAGCGGGTGTGATGAGTGGGACTTCGGCGGATGGGGTGGATGTGGCGGTGTGCCGGATTGGTCCCGGGCTGCGGGCGGGTGATTCGCTGCGGGTGAAGCTGATAGGGCAATGGGGAACGAGCTATCCGAAGGCTGTGCGCGCCGCGGTACTGCGGGTCATGGAGGGCGAGGCACTGACCTCGGCGGAGATGAGCCGACTGAACTGGCGGCTCGGGGAGATCTATGCGGATTGTGTGGAGAAGGCCGCAGCGAAGTTTGGGGTGAAGGTGGGGTTAGTCGGTTGTCACGGACAGACGGTGCATCATGAGTCTACGGCGGTGCGGTATCTCGGCTCGCCGGTGCGGTCGACCTGGCAGATTGGGGAGGCAGCGGTGATTGCCGAACGGATGCGATGCCCGGTAGTGAGCGATTTTCGCCCAGCGGATTTAGCGGCAGGCGGGCAGGGAGCTCCGTTGGTGCCGATGCTGGACTGGAGTTTGTTTCGCTCGGCGAAGGTGAGCCGCGTACTGCAGAACCTTGGCGGGATTGGTAATCTCACGGCGATCCCGGCAGGGTGTGGTGCAGACCATGTGATGGCATTCGATACCGGGCCCGGGAACATGGTTATCGATGGGTGCATGGCGGCGCTGTATGGCAAGAAATTCGATCGCAATGGGGTTGTGGCGGCGCGCGGGCGGGTGTTGCCCGATGTGGTGGCCCGAGTCATGCAGGAGCGATACTTCTCTGCCCTGCCGCCGAAGTCGTGCGGGCGCGAGGAGTTCGGCGCGACGTTTGTGGCACGGTTGATCGGGATGTGTCGCAACGCCAGTGGCGTGGATGCGGACTGCGTGGCAACTGCGACGGCCTTGACCGCAGCGTCCGTGCTTTCGGCGTACCGGGATTTTGTGGCGGCGCATCTGCGCACGGTTGCTCCGCTGGCGAAGGTGGAGTTCTGCGTTGCGGGCGGCGGCGCTAAGAATCGTACGTTGATGGCGATGCTTCGGGAGGGGTTTGCGGAGCTTGGAGTTCGAGTGAGGCTGATGGAGGAGTTGGGGGTTCCGGCACAGGCCAAGGAGGGGGTGGCGTTTGCGCTTCTCGCGTGGCTGACCTGGAACGGGCTGGCGGGGAATGTTCCGGCGGCTACGGGCGCGGCAAGGGCAGTGGTGATTGGGAAGGTTTCGTATGGAGGTTGAGACCCTTCCTAATGGCATTGTGGGCGCTACAGGCAGAATACGGGGGTTCTTCGCTGCGCTCAGAATGACAATTCTTGGCCGAATGACAATTCTTGGTCGAATGACAATTCTTGGCGGTGGCGCGTGCATGGTTGGTGGGGGCGCGTGCACGGTTGTCGTCGCGTGCGTGACACTGGCAGGGATTCTTGGATGCCACGGCTCGAGGCCGGAGCCGGGGACTGTAGTCGTCAATCTGGAGAGCAGCCCGAATAATCTCGATCCCCGGCAGGGAACGGATGCGCAGTCCGAGAGGGTGGGAGCGCTGATCTTCGACGCGCTGGTGAAGAAGGACGAGCACTACGACCTGAAGCCGTGGCTGGCGACAAGTTGGGAACAGCCCGATCCGTTGACCTGGGTGTTCCATCTTAGAGATGGAGTGCGGTTTCAGGACGGCCGTCCTCTGGAGGCGGAGGATCTGGTGTGGACGATCGAGAGCCTGGTGGACTCGAAGGTCGCGGGGCTGATCACCGCCAAGGGCGGCAATTTTGGCTCGGTGGATCATGCGGAGGCGCGTGACCGGCTGACGGTCGTGGTCCATATGAAACATCCGGATGCCGGGCTGCTCTTCAACATGAGCGACGGGCTGTTTGGGGTGGTGCCGCGCGGGGCGGGCAGCGATTTTGGGCTGCATCCGGTGGGTTCGGGGCCGTACGGATTTGTGCGGCAGGTGCAGGATAAAGAGGTGGTGTTGGAGCGGTTCGCCGGGGCGTGGAGCGAGCAACTCGGGGACGGCAGCCATCCGCCGCATCTCGACATCCAGCGGCTTCAGTTCAACGTGGTGCCGGACACGATTACGAGTGCGCTGGAGTTGCAGAAAGGCTCGGCCGATGCCGCCAGCAATGTGCTAACGCCGGACATGGTGTATGCGCTGCGCGACTCTCCGGGAATCGAGACATCGGGTGGGACGGGGTCGGGCGTCTGGTATCTGAACTTCAACGTGGCCGACCCGGCACTGCGCGACAAGCGGGTGCGCCAGGCGATTGTGCTGGCGATGGAGAAGCCGGCAATCGTCGCGGCGCTGTGGCGGGGACATGCACGGCTGGCGGATTCTCTGCTGCCCCCGGGGCATTGGGCGGCGGCAAGCGAGGCCGAGTTGGCGCGGTATCCGCATGATCCTGCGCGCGCGGCTGCGCTGCTGCAGACGGCGGGTTTCGTCGCGGGTCACGATGGCATTCGATTGCGGCTGACGCTGAAGATCAGCACGGATGAGACGACGCGCTTGCTGGCTGCGGTGCTGCAGCAGCAGATGCGTGCGGCTGGGATTGCGCTGAATATCCGCTCGGCTGAGTTTGGCACGTTCTACTCGGATGTGACCAAGGGCGCGTTCCAGATGTACATCCTGAAGTGGGTGGGGTCGAACGAGGACCCGGACATCTTTCATTACATGTACGCATCGGCAAGTTTCCCGCCCAAGGGCGCGAATCGCGGGCACTACGTGAATGCGCGTATCGACGCTCTGCTGGCGAAGGCTGCGTCGGAGTCGGGGCCGGCGCAGGAGGTTGAGATCCGGCGGCGTGCGGAGTACGTCGAGGTTCAGAAGATTCTGGCGGAGGAGATGCCGTCGATTCCGCTGTGGTTTCCGGACAACCAAGTCCTTCATTCGCGGCGGTTGCAGGGAGTGGTATCGCTGGGCGACGGAAACCTCGATTTCCTCCGGTAGCGTTTTGCGCGCGAGACTTTGCCAGCGCGGGACGGTTCGGGAGACAATCGAGCCATGGCTGAGTTCATTCCCCCGCAGCACCAAGTTCCGCAACCGTTGGCACCGAGATCGACGGCCGCAACCATTCCCTCGCCACTTACCGCAAATCCACCGGCTGCGGCACCCGCAGCCCCGGCGCCCACTGGCCGTCCCGCGAGCAGCTACGGCACAGCGCCACACGACCCGTCGAAGCCTCCCGTGAAGCGGCAGATTGTTTGCTTCAGCTTCTACAAGTTGATGCCGGAGTGGCGGCGCCTTCCCGCGGCAGAAAAGGCGGCGCACAAGGCAGCGTTCGCCGAGGTGCTGGCGAAGTGGAATAAGCCCGGCGAGTTCCTGTCGCTGACTTACTCGACGATCGGCACGCGCGGCGATGTGGACATGTGTGTGTGGTCGATCGGGTATGGCGTGGACGAGCTGAATCAGATGCGGAGCGAGTTGCTGCGCACGCCGTTGGGCGGCTATCTGAATTCACCCCATAATTTTCTGGCGATGACCAAGCGCTCGCAGTATCAGATCGACCGCGTGGACGAGAGCGAGGGCGAAGGGCGAGGCGCGATTCGCCCGGGCGGTCAGAAATATATCTTCATCTATCCCTTCTGGAAGACGCGGCCCTGGTATCTGCTGCCGATGTCGGAGCGCAAACGCCTGATGGATGAGCACATCCGCATCGGGCTGCTGTATCCACGGGTGAAGCTGAACACGACCTACTCGTTCGGGCTCGACGACCAGGAGTTTGTGGTGGCGTTCGAGACGAATTTTCCCGAGGACTTTCTCGACCTGGTGCAGCAACTGCGTGAGACCGAGATCAGCATGTATACGCTTAAGGATTTTCCCATCTTCAGCTGCGTTCGAGTGCCGCCGGAAGAGATGCTGGATCGATTGGGATGAGGGCAGTTGTCAGTTCTCAGGTGTCAGTTGAAAGCGAGAGAGCATTTGGCGAAGAGTAAAGTCGCGAAGAGCGAGTTGGTGAAGGCGACTGCCCGGACTTCGGTGTCGCCCGTGGGCGAGAAGGCGCGCGCGATTGCTGCGTCGGAGCCGGTCGCGCCGAAGGCGAAGCGCGGTAATACTGTGAAGCCGCTGGCTCCGGAACGCGTAGCCGCGATCCTTGATGCGCTGAAGAAAGCTTATCCGAAGGCAGTCTGTGCGCTGAATCATCGCAATGCGTGGGAGCTTCTGGTTGCGACGATTCTTTCCGCGCAGTGTACGGATGTGCGTGTCAACCTGGCGACGCCTGCTCTGTTCAAGGCGTTCCCTACGCCGAAGGCGATGGCCGCTGCTTCCCTGCCAGAACTTGAAGAGCTGATCCGGACGACCGGATTCTTTCGCAACAAGGCGAAGTCGATCAAGGGCGCTGGGCGTGTCGTTGACGAGGAGTTCGACGGCAAGGTTCCGCAGACGATGGAAGAGTTGCTGCGCATTCCTGGCGCGGCGCGGAAGACGGCGAATGTGGTGCTCGGCTCGTGGTACGGGATTGCTGTCGGCGTCGTTGTCGATACGCACGTGCTCCGCTTGTCGCGACGTTTGGAGTTGACGAAGGAGACTACGCCGGAGAAGGTCGAGCAGGATCTGATGCGCGTGATTCCGCAGTCGAAGTGGATCGAGTTTTCGCACGAGATGATCTTCCACGGACGCCAGATCTGCATCGCGCGGAAGCCGAAATGCGCGGACTGCACACTGGAGCGGCTGTGCAACTCGGCCGACAAGACCTGGTCCTCGCACTGAGGGCTGTCATTCGTTGACCCTGATCAGAGGGGTTGGTAGGATTCGGCGACGATTCAAGAGAGTCCGGGTGACGAATGAGATTTCGTAAGAGCTGGTCGCGGCGCCGGTTCATAGCCGTGTCGGGTGCGGCAGCGGCGGTCGGGTTGAAGGGGCTGGGGCAAGCTCCGGGTGCGGCGGAAAAATCGGCGGCCGATGCACAGGAAGCTTACGCGCAGGAGGCGACGCGGGCGATGCCTCCGCCGGGAGTGATCACGGGCGGAATCCAGCCGCTGATGGAAGGAATGACTGCGCGGCCGCTGCGCTACCGGCCCGTGAATGGCGAGTTCGTGATCCGCAATGGCGGAGAGTTTTTCAACCGGCCAATTTACGGTCCGAATAATGATTTCCGCGTCGATGCGGGTGACAGGCCGGAGTTCTCGCTCTATCTGCCGGGGCATGGCGGCAACTTGAAGCTGGGGATTGCGACCGCTACGGCTTCGAAGTGGGCGGCTGATTGCGACGAGGTCGTGGCGCGATACAGGCCGGGACGAATGATCTACGAGATTCGCGATGGGCTGCTCGGCAAAGGGATTTTGCGGGCTGAATTGCTCACCTCGGCCGAGGGCTCTGGCCTGATGGTGAAGGTTGAGGGTCAGGATTTGCCTGCGGGCGTGCGGCTGGCATGGGCGTTTGCCGGAGTGAGCGGGCGCAAGGGACGCAGGAACGGCGACATCGGATGCGAGGTTCAGCCCGTCTCGCAATTCTTTCAGGTGCGGGCGGAGGAGTGTGCGGGAAACACATACGAAGGAGGCGCGACCGGCCGCCAACTCTGGGCTCGCGTAAAAAGCCCGGCCGCCGAGTTGATTCTCACGTTCCCGATGGGCGAGGCCGCGCAGGACATGACGGTCGCGGAATTTTCCGCGTGGAATGCGCCGCCTGATCGCGACTTCGCTCATCCTTTCATTGGCATAAGCAAGGCGCAATTCCCGATCCTTAGGGGATCTGTGCAACTGGGCAAGCAGCCGGCGTATCTGACGATCCGTCGCGTGGTGCCAGGCGGCCGGCCGGATGCGAGCGATAGCGCGTCGGCGTTCGCAGCCCGAAGCGCCCAAGTGGAGGCGATTGCGCAGACGCTGCGGATCGAGACTCCGGATGAGTATGTCAATGCTGCCGGAGCGGCGATTGGCATTGCCGCGGATACGATCTGGGATGCGAAGCAGGAGTGCGTAATGCACGGCGGTGTGGCCTGGCGATCGGCACTTGCCGGATGGCGCGGGCCGTACAGTCTGGATGCTCTGGGAAACCACGATCGCGCGAAGTTACATTTTCGCCATTGGCTGAAGCGGCAGAATGTCACACCGGTAACGACTGCAGACCCTGCGACCGGACCGTGGGACGCGAATATGCATCTCGCGCGAAAAGAGGGACTGCTGCACTCGAATGGCGACCTCTCGAACAATCATTACGACATGAACATGGTCTTCATGGACGTGCTTCTGCGCCACTTGATGTGGACGGGCGACCTGGAGTTCGCGCGCGAGATATGGCCGGCGTTGCAGCGGCACCTTGCGTGGGAGCATCGGCTCTTCCGCAGAACCTACGCGGGAGATGGCGGCAAAGAGCTTCCGCTGTACGAGGCGTATGCAGCGATCTGGGCGAGCGACAATCTGCAATATAACGGCGGAGGCGCGGCGCACTCGTCTGCATACAACGTGTTCGCGCTGCGAACAGCGGCGAAGCTTGCGAAGTTGTTAGGCGAAGACGGCGCAGCGTACGAGGCAGAGGCTGGGCTGATTCATCAAGCGATGCAGGAGCTTCTTTGGCTGGCGGGACAAGGAGCATTCGGCGAGTCGAAGGACCTGCTTGGGCCACAGACCGTGTATACGAATCCTGCGCTGTGGACGGTGTATCACACGATAGACAGCGAAGTGCCAACGCCCAGGCAAGCGTGGCAGATGGTGGCCGAGCGGCTGGCGATATTCAAGCGCGTTCCGATTCATGGCGATGGAGTGAGTCAACCTCAGGCGGGGGGCGGATGGTATATGCTCGCGTGCTCCGACTGGCTGCCGTACGTGTGGTCGCTTAATCTGTTGCTACTCGCAGAGAACGCCCACATGGCTCTGGCGATGTGGCAGACGGGGATGAAGGACGAGGCCTATCGGATATTCAAGGGCAGTCTGCTCGACTCGATGTATATGGGATTGTGCCCTGGAGATTTCCATATGACGTCGGCGCTCGACGTGCATCGGCAGGAGGCGCAGCGGGACTTTGGCGACCCGATCGGCATCTCGTCGCGTGCGCTGGTCGAGGGACTGTTCGGCGTACAACCGGATCTAATTGCAGGCGAAGTACGGATCAGGCCTGGGTTTCCGAGTGAGTGGGATCGGGCCTCGCTCATGCATAAGGACTTCGATCTTGTGTGGCATCGCGAGGGGTTGCACGAGACATATGAGTTCACAAGCCGTCTCGCGAAGGCGGTTCCGCTGAAGCTCGTTCTACCGGCGAGTACTACAAATTTGCCGGCTGTGATGATTGATGGGAAGAGCGTCGAGTGCGCTTTCGATACTGCGGCCGTCGGCGCGCCGCTGCTTATTGTGCGCTTGCCGGCATCGTGGTCGTACCGGTTGAGCATCGTGTGGCACGGACGTTCGCCGTCACCTGCCCCGGAGCAGCGAAGATATCGTGTCGGGGAGTCGCTGCACTTGCCGGCCGGGATCACGTTAAGCCAGGTTGACGATCCACAGAAGTCGCTCGCCGACGGGCGTATCGCGGCGGCCGGATTTCACACCGTGTTCGCGGAGGTTCGCGAAGGAGATTGCGCTTGGTCGATGCCGATCTCGTTCGAGGCCAAGGCAGACGTGCCCTCATTTCTCACAGTTCCGCGCATGTCGGTGGGCGTGACGGGTGAGCAACTGGATCTCTCCTCCGTGCTGAAGCACCAGGTGACGGAGATCTTCACGCGAGTGTACGCGGAGCCGCGGTCGCCCTATTGCTCGCTGGCGTTTCCGGACAACCTGCTTGGAGGCTGGGCCAACCCGGACGGGCGCGCGGCCATTGACGATGCGGGTTTGCGGGGCGCAGGCGGATTGCTGAAGACTGCGATAGGGGTGGACTTCAGCACACCTGCCGGGAGCGCGCCAAACTGCCTGTTCTTCTCGCACTGGAAACTGGATGCCAGTGCGGCGAAGGTCGCGCTGACAGGCCGCGCACACGGGATTTACCTCTTGATGACCGGCAACACCTTTCCGCAATGCAGCCGGATGCAACATGGAACCGTATCAGTTGCATATGTGGATGGGAGTTTGGCGACCTTGTCGCTGCGCAATCCCGAGACGTGGTGGCCCATCGAACAGGACTATCTTCTGGACGACTATCTCTTCGTCAACAATGCGCCTTTGCCACCGCGTGTGGATCTGCGCACCGGGCAGACGCGGATTCTGGATGCGGCGAAATTCCGTGGCAAGGGGCGCACCGTTCCAGGCGGAGCCGCGACGATCCTGCACCTGCCGCTCAATCCTGCGAAGGAACTTCGATCGCTAGAAGTAAACGTTGACCTGTACGGGATCGTCGTGGGATTGATGGCGGCGACGCTGGTTCGAGCTTAGGGTCCGCCACTCCGCCATAGCGCGGTGCAAGTCAGGAGCGAGTGGAGGCGGCTTCTTCGGCCAACTCGGCGGACACGGGAGGTGCATCCTCGAGAACCGCACGAATGTGATCGAGACCCCAATCGAGGTCGGCCTTGTCGATCACCAGCGGCGGCGCAAGGCGGATGACGGAGGCGTGAGTCTCTTTGCACAGAACGCCGCGGCGCTTCAGTGCCTCGCAGAATGGCCGCGCTGGGCCGTTGAGTTCGATGCCGATCCAGAGTCCCTTGCCGCGCACTTCGAGGATGTGGCGGCTGCGAAGATTCTTCAGGTACTTCAAAGCGTACTCACCAAGTTCTGCCGAACGTGCCGGAAGGTCCTCATCAACAATGACGCGCAGCGCGGCGCGGGCAATCGCGCACGCCAGCGGATTGCCGCCAAAGGTGCTGCCATGATCTCCGGGATTGAACACGCCGAGAATCTCGCGCGAACTGAGCACCGCGGACACAGGATAGAAGCCGCCAGATAACGCCTTGCCGACGATGACGACATCGGGCCGAACGCCCTCGTGCATGTAGGCGAAGAGCTTGCCGGTGCGGCCGAGGCCGGATTGAATCTCGTCGACCATGAGGAGCACATTATTTTCGCTGCACATCGCCGCTGCCTGGCTCAGGTAGCCATCCGGGGGCACGATGATGCCCGCTTCGCCCTGGATGGGCTCGACCATAAACGCGCAAGTGTTCGGCGTAATCGCGCGCCGGAGTGCCTCGATGTCGCCGAACGGCACTTGACGAAAGCCGGCAGGAAACGGCCCGAAGCCCTGGCGATATTGTTCTTCGGATGAGAAGCCAACGATGGCAATCGTGCGTCCATGAAAATTGTTGGAGGCTACGACGATCTCCGCCTTGCCTGCGGGGATCTTCTTTATGCTCTCGCCCCACTTGCGCGCGGCTTTCAGCGCAGTCTCGACGGCCTCCGCCCCGGAGTTCATTGGCAGCGCCATCTCGTAACCGGTGAGTTCGTGCAGATCGCGATAGAGCAATGGAAGCTGATCGTTGCGAAAGGCGCGTGAGGTAAGCGTCACCTTCTCCGCCTGGCGGCACATCGCCTGAAAGATGGCGGGATGGCAGTGGCCCTGATTGACGGCGGAATAGGCAGCTAGAAAATCGAGGTAGCGGCGCCCCTCGGTGTCGTACACCCATGCACCCGATGCGCGCTCAATGACCACGTCCAGGGGATCATAGTTGTGCGCGCCATAACGGTCTTCAAGAGCGATCAGTTCGGCGGGAAGCATCGTTCATACCTTCGTGAGCGGGTTGTTGGCGCCACTGGGTAAAGATCGGCGGCTGCATAGGGAGCCAACTCACTTAACAATGCTACAAGCTTGCATATTCATGCAGGCATTCGCTGCAACTATATGCATAAACGGTAGATAGTCCAGAGGTCACTGCCACACAACAATCGACTAAGAATCGAGAGCAGGCGCGGCGTCGGATTCTGAAACTGCGGATATCTGCAACTGATCCCCTATGCGTGTCTGGGACCGGGAGATTGTTCCACATGGCAACTCAATCACACTCTTCAATTTCAGGCTGACCGAAGTTACCCGGAAGGGCGCCAGGCAGCGCCACAGCTTGATGACTTTGAGATCGTGGTCGAGGCCGACAACATCGATCTTGAAGGCCATTCCAAAAGTATGGACGCCGGAAGAAGGTTTGATCCACAGCCCTCCTCCGACGTCCAGACCACGTCTTCCGAGGAGGCCGAACATCCGCTTCAGCGATGTATCGGCCAACTCGACACTGTCTCCCACAGTAATTCCCCGGGTTGTATTGGTGACTCTGAGCATAACCATCCGCCAGCGCGACCGGCCTCTCAATTACGCGTTCTTCTGTTTCCTGCGGTAAACGATGATTCCCAGTACAGCGACGGCCAACACGCCAGATACGATTTGAACGACGACCATTGGTATTCTCCTTTCCGTCGAGATTCAACATTCCCGGATCGCAGTACGATTTGCTTTAACATGCCGTCGTAAGCTGCGCTTGTAGAGCCTTCAGTATAGGTTCCCTACAACCCTGGATTGTGCCCCATCAACCATAGTGATGTTTACTACTCTGACTACGCTTGAGAGGTATGCGCTTGGTTGAATCTCATCCACTCTTGGCGCGTCCCGCGGTGTGCAGATCAACCCTTCCACCACGAAATCTTGAAATTTACACTTCACCCGGGCTGCCCGGATTTGCTCATAGTTACTGCATTCCCTTCAATCCGGCCGAGATGTTCAGCACCGCGGGAGCAAGCAGAACAATAAAGATGCATGGGAAGATGCATAGCACGAGCGGGAAAATAATCTTGATCTTTGTCTTTGAGGCAGCCTCCTCCGCCCGCTGTCTCCGCTTCGTGCGAATGTCTTCGGAGAAACGCACCAGCGCCTTGATGATCGGGGTCCCGAACCGATCCGTTTGCGTAAGCATGCTCACAAACGAATTGAACTCCTCGATCTCTGTCCGGTCCGCCAGGTTCTGCCATGCCTCCAGCCTGGGTCTGCCGGCGCGCTGTTCCCGGTTCACCTGAAGGAACTCCGCATGGATATCCGGGTGACTGACTTCAAGTTCACTGCCGACGCGCAGCAGTGCCTGGTCCAGCCCAAGGCCGGCGTCAACGCAGATCACCATAAGATCCAGTGCGTCTGGAATGCTTCGCCGAATGCGATGCCTTCTACGCGTTGTCTTCCAGTTGAGCCAGAAGTCAGGAGCCAGATATCCGGCGACTCCGAAGGCCACGACGCACATGATTGTGTTCGACCCCATCAGGCTGCCCGCAACAGCTCCGGCGAGCGGAGTGAGAAATTGGGCCGCAAAGAATATGTCGGTGCTTGTATTTGGGTTCATGCCGGCCGCACTCAAGCGCGCCTTCAGACGCGGGTTGTCTGCAAGCCCGAGGCGAACTCGCAATTCAGATGCTGCGCCGAGTAGTTTAACTTGAAACTGTTCCTTACCGCCGATCGTGCGCTGGTCCGGCCGCTCGCTCTTGACTACATCGAACATGCGCTGCGCCTCTGGCGACGGCCGAAACAGGTTCGGCGAGAGCAAGAGCGCAACCACGGAAAATATGATGAATCCAAGCACAACGTAGAAGATCACTGGCATCGATCTATACCTCAATTCCATTAATGATCTGCCGGATGATTAATCCTCCGGTGACCAGCAGACCCACTCCGATATAGCTCAGCATGCGGCCCATGGGAGTATTCGTCAGCACGTCGGAGTAGCCCGGATTGATGAAGTTAATGACGACCAGCATCAC